>JASICF010000270.1 GCA_030044775.1 Candidatus Sulfotelmatobacter sp.
GGCGGCGCTGCTGGGGAAGAATCATCACGAGATACAGAATACCGAACAGGAAGATAAACGGCACCGCGCCCGCGAGAAGCCCCATGCCGCCGCTTGCCTGTATGGCTAAGAAAGAAAGCATATTGGTTCGAGCGTACTCAACAGAACAGATTCACGCGTATAGTTCAGGCACTTCCTTCGTATCTGGACGATCCATCTCTGGACGATCAGCAGGCTTCGTCCCGCAAACCGCAGCTCACCCCTGCAAGACTCACAACCTGTCATTTCACGACGGGAGTAGCGATCGATTCTGGCCGGATCATTTACTGCTCAGGCTTGAATCCGGGAAGGTCCCTCAGCGAGGTCACGGTTTCGGTCGAGACCAGACATCAGAAATAAAGTGCGACTCTTCCCCAAGTGGAATAGAATGACGCACCCGCCGCATAGTGTCAAGGTAGAAACTCAAGTTGTGCAGGGTATTCAAAACCTGAGCCAATACTTCATTTGCCGTGTAAAGGTGGCGCAAATACGCGCGCGAATAACGGCGGCAAACCGGACATGCGCAGTTTCGGTCCAGCGCTTCCTCATCTTCAGTATACCGAGCTTGCTTGATGGAAATCCTGCCCTCGGAGGTAAAAAGCAGGCCGTGGCGGGCGGCGCGAGTGGGCAAAACGCAATCCATCATGTCAATGCCGAGATTGGAGTATTCAACGATTTCCTCGGGGGTGCCCACACCCATCAAATAGCGCGGCTTGTCCTTAGGCAAATATTGCAGCGTGGCTTCCACCACCTCCCGAGTGCGCTCACGCGGCTCGCCGACGCTGAGCCCTCCGATGGCATAACCGGGAAAGTCAATCTCGATTGTGCGTTCCGCTGATTCTTTTCGCAGCTCCAAATCCATGCCGCCCTGCACGATGCCGAACAGAGATTGCGTGTTGCGGGCGCTTTCAGCCGCGAATCTCCACGGCGCCTCATGCTTGTGCGCTTCGAAGTATTTCTTGCCGCGCGCAGCCCAGCGCAGTGTCAGCTCCATCGAGGCCCGAGCTCGGGCGCGATCCGCCGGATACTCCGTACACTCATCGAAGGCCATAATGATGTCGGCACCAAGACCGATCTGTGCTGCGATTGCGGTTTCCGGGGTGAAGAAATGCGAGGAGCCATCAAGGTGAGATCGAAAAGTCACGCCTTCCTCCGTGACCTTGCGGAGTTCGTTCAAACTGAACACCTGAAATCCGCCGGAATCGGTGAGAATCGCCCGGGACCATGCCATAAAACCATGCAGACCGCCGAATCGGCGCACGACGTCTACTCCTGGCCGAAGATACAAGTGATAGGTATTGCCAAGAAGGATTTGCACTCCGAGTTCTTCGAGAATGTCCTGCGGAAGACCTTTGACCGTTGCGCCCGTTCCTACCGGCATGAACACAGGCGTTTCGATCTCGCAGTGCGGTGTAATCAGGCGGCCGGCTCGGGCAAGCCCGCGGCGCGCATCGATATGAAACTCAATTGACATAGGGTGTGCTGTGATTGTAAACGGCACGCGTAACGACTCTCAGCTCCGCCGTCTGAAAGTACGCTCGACCGCGCCCTCCAGGACTACTTGATTTTCGTGGTCTGCTCGAGCGCAATAATTTTCGGCTTTACCTGGCCGGCGTCAACGATAAGCGAACCAACCGTGACAGGAAGATTGAATCGGCGCGGCCCGGCGTTGCCAGGATTGAAGTAAAGCACTCCGTCGCGCGTCTTTTGCTTGGGAACGTGGCTGTGCCCGGAAATCACAACCTTGAATCCAGCGCCTGCCGGACTCAGGTCCAACTTGGACAAATCGTGCAGAACATAAATCGAAATGCCATCGAATTCGAGCACTTCAGTTTCCGGCAGTCTTTGCGCCCACGCGTCTGTATCGATGTTGCCGCGAATTGCAGTGATTGGGGCAATCTCGCTGAGGCGCTCAAGTACTTCAGGGGTGCCGATGTCGCCGGCATGAATAATGTGATCGGCTCCGCGAACTGCAGCGAGGGCTTCTAAGCGAAGCAACCCGTGCGTATCGGAAATAACGCCAATCACCGTCGCGGACACCCCCGAGTTTAACTTTTCAGTTTTAGCGGGCTCGCATGACTCGGCTGGTAAATGCCGACTTTCCCGCCGCCGGGGAGGGTAAAGCTGGCAAGCTTTCCCCAGCGCTGATGGGTAATCTCCGAGACCTTCACGTTTCGGGACTCAAGCTCCTTCAGCGTTGTCGCGACATCGTCGCACATGAGGTGAAGCTCGTGACGGTCGTTGCTTTCGGAATCGTGGAACGCGGCCTCTCCCGGAGGCAAGGCGAAGATCAACCAGCCATGCCCTGCGTCGACCGAGGGAAACCTCAAAACGTCGCGAAAGAAAGCCCGGTCCGCATCGGCGTCCTTGGTGTAAATCACTACGTGCGCGCCATAGATCATCAGGCACCTCCTGCGCCGGTCACCTGGCTTTCATTTTGTTGACAAACTTTTCGACGTTCACAACGGCCCGGCCAACCGTGCCGCGGCCGATTTCCTGAACGTCGTCGTGCGCGGTGACGCGAACGGCATAGAACCGGCCGTCGAACGATTCGAGCACCGCTTCGGCCTTGATATGAGCTCCTATTCCGCTGGCGGCGCGATGTTCAACATTGATCGATGTCCCCACGGTGATTTCCCCGTCCTCGCAGTACGGATGCAGCGCGTGAAAGGCTGCGGTCTCCATGAGCCGGATCATCTCGGGAGTAGAGTAAACCGGCGGCAGATCCGGGTGATGCGCTGTGAGCGTGTGCTTGAACTCGACTGTTTCCTGCGCCTCGCCACGCGCACCGATGGGGATGGGTGTCGCCATTCTTTCCCCGACTACTCTTTAATAAATGAACACTGGGCAAATGAACACTGGGCCGATCTAAAAACGCAAACAAAGACAGCAAGCCAAGCCTTGGCACATTCCAGGCGCCATCGGCTGGCTTTTCTTCCGCCACGCGGCCTGGTTATGCGGCGTACGCGGTTCTCGCCGCCTCAATCCCATCCAGAGCGCGCCATAACATTCTGGCTGTGTTCTCCGCCGCATCCAGCGCGGCATCGACCGTGTCGGGGTTCTCCTCGATCCGCCGCTCCAGTTCTCTGCGCCAGACGTTCGAGTGGTAGACGTCGGCTGTCGCGTGCAAAGTGAAATAACCGCAACTCTTGTCGCCGGCGCCGTACATATCGCGCAAACCGCGTTCCTTTTCCTGCGCGATGCGGGGCACCTGAGATTCGTATGCGTAAAACGCGGCCAGGGCCTCTTCCGGACTGCCCTCCGCGGCAATGCGATGAAAATAGCGTATGAGTTCGCGAACCTCAGCGGCTGGCAAGTGCCACCCTAAATCTCGCCTCGATCCCATGCTTTCGGCAAAATCGAGCCACAATTCCGAGTGAGGCACCGCATCCTTCCCCGACTTCTTCTCCGCTGCGCCCTTCTCATCACACATGTTAGCCAGCACGGCGCGTCGCAACTCTCCCTCTTCTAGCCGTAGGGCGAACGCCGCCAGATAACATGGGAAGGCTTCGACGTGGTGATAGTAGTGGCGCGCGTACTCGCGCAAGTCGTCTCGCGTCAACGTTCCCGCCGTCCAGGCGCGGTAAAACGGATGGCAAAGCAGATCGTATTTGGCGATGGATGCCTCAAGCTTCTCGAAGAATTCAGCGGTATTCATGATCGCCTCCGGCGCTGCATGATTAGAAATCACTATACCTCAACCACCGCACCGGGCCCGTGACAAGGATCACGAATCGCGCCAAGTTGCTAGAATGAAAGAGGAAATTGTGCCGGATTGAGTAGTACTGTTTGCTTAGAAGATAAGAGATGCTGTTCACGGAAAATTTCGACATCGTTGTGGTTGGCGCCGGCCACGCCGGATGCGAGGCTGCGATGGCCGCAGCGCGCATGGGACTGAAGACTGCCTTGTATACGCTGAATGTCGATTTGATCGCGCAAATGTCGTGCAATCCGGCGATCGGGGGAATCGCCAAAGGCCATCTGGTTCGCGAGGTCGACGCTTTGGGCGGCATTATGGGGGAGATCACGGATGCGGTTGGCATTCAGTTTCGGCTGTTGAATACCTCGCGTGGGCCGGCGGTGTGGTCTCCACGTGCACAGTGCGACAAGCAAGCATACCGGCTGAAGATGCGCGAGGTGCTTGAGTCGCAGCAGAATCTGAAGATCAAGCAGGCAGAGGTGGCGGATCTCATCGTCGAGTCGTCGGTTGTCGGTCAGCGGTCTTCAATGGAGTTGAACACATCGGCCAACGACCGACGACCGGCGACGGACGACATTGTTGCTGCTGGAATCCGCGTCCTCGGCGTTCGCCTTCGCGATGGCCGCACGGTGGGCGCGCGGGCTGTGATCATCACAACCGGAACTTTTCTGAACGGGCTGATTCATTGCGGCGAACAGCAATATCCCGCGGGAAGGTCGGGAGAGCCCAATGCGGTCTTGCTCGGCGAGGCGCTCAAGAAGCTCGGCCTGCGCGGCTGCCGGCTGAAAACAGGCACTCCCCCGCGGCTGGATGGGCGCACGATCAATTGGTCTCGATTCACTTTGCAGCCGGGAGATGAAGATCCCACGCCATTCAGTTTTCGTACCAAACGTGTAACACATCACGACACGCAGATTTCTTGTTACATCGCGTCGACCACGCCGGAGACGCATCGCATCATCCGGGAGAACGTGCATCGCTCGCCCATGTACAGCGGGCAAATCCAATCGATCGGGCCAAGGTATTGCCCGTCGATTGAAGACAAGATCGTCAAGTTTCCCGACAAGGAGACGCACCAGCTTTATCTCGAGCCGGAAGGTCTGAACACGCACGAGATTTACGTGAACGGCATGAGCACATCCCTGCCGGTGGAAGTGCAGCTGGAAATCTTGAAATCGATTCCGGGACTTGAAACAGCAGAAATGCTCCGGCCCGGATATGCGATCGAATATGACTCGATCGATCCGACCGAATTGCAGCGTACGCTTGAAACCAAGAAAATCACCGGACTCTTTCTTGCCGGTCAGATCAATGGAACCTCGGGGTATGAAGAGGCTGCGTGCCAGGGATTGATGGCGGGAATCAACGCGGCATTAAAGGTTAAGAATGAGCCGCCTCTCATTCTCGACCGCACGGAAGCATACACGGCGATCCTGATCGACGATCTCATCTCCAAGGGAACAAACGAGCCCTACCGCATGTTCACCTCGCGCGCGGAATTCCGGCTTCATCTGCGTATCGACAACGCCGACCGGAGGTTGACGCCACATGGGCGGCAAGTAGGATTGATCTCCGATGAAGCGTGGAAGGATTTTCAGGACAAGCAGAAACGATTGGGCGATCTCAAAAACCTGCTGGAGCGTACCCGGCTGACGTCCGAGATGATCGAAGAGCTTAACCGATGTCATTCCGAACACGCGCAAAGCGCGGGCGAGGAACCTGCTGTTCCGAAGGACGCCGCCGAGCTCCGCTCGGCTGGACAGCCGGAGGCGGCTGTCCCTACACGCGCACTGCCGGATTCGGCGCTCGGCCAAACTTTTGCGCAACTGCTTAAGCGGCCTGAGGTCACAATTGAGCAACTCGCGCCGAATCTCCGCCAGCTTGATCCGGCATTTTTTGCAAGAGAAGGAACCCGCGCAAATCCGTGCCAATCCGCGGCTGGCCTATCTTCCGAAATCCGCAATGAACTCAAGTCGGTGGAAACGGAAATAAAATACGAAGGTTATCTGTTGCAACAGCAGAAGGCGATAGAACGCTTGAAGAAGTCGGAGCAGCGGGCAATCCCTGACTGGTTCGAATATGGCTCGGTCAGCGGCCTCTCGCGTGAGATGCAGGAGAAACTAAACCACGTGCGCCCGCGAACGCTGGCACAGGCGTCGCGCATTCCAGGAGTCACTCCCGCCGCAGTCTCGTTGGTGAATGTTTACATCGAGATTCAGTCGCGGCGGCGCGAGCAGGCCGCTGCCTTTTAATGCAGCCACTCCGCCGGTCACGAAGTCGCGCAGTTCTTCCGCTTCTTTGAATCGGCAGGCGATGCAGAGCAGGCATGCGCAATGTGGCATCATGGTCCGCGATAGGTAGTGGGCTAATTCTGTAGCCCATTACCCGCCATGCCGTCGTTTGACTGTCCTTCTCGTTCCCTCCTAAGATGAAGTTCTTCACGCCTTTTCGCGGATGATCGACAAAACCATCTCGCACTATCGCATCACCGGGCAGCTCGGCAGCGGCGGAATGGGCGTCGTCTATGAGGCGCAGGACCTCGATCTTGGCCGGCGAGTCGCCTTGAAATTTCTGCCGCCTCAGCTCGCCAGCGAGCAAAACGCGCTCGATCGTTTTCTTCTGGAGGCACGCACCGCCTCGGCTCTGAACCATCCGAACATTTGCACCGTCTACGCGGTCGAGAAGATTCTGGACGAAGATGGCCGGCCGCAGTCGTTCATCGCCATGGAGCTGCTGGAAGGCGAGACTCTCAGCCGCCGCATCGGCCAAGGGGGAATGCCGGTCGAGCGCCTACTCGAATGGAGCATTCAACTTGCTGATGCCCTCGACGCCGCGCACGCCAAGGGCATCATCCATCGCGACATCAAACCGGCAAACATTTTCATTACTCAGCGGGGACAGGTGAAGGTGCTCGACTTCGGCCTGGCCAAGCTTTCCCATCCTGAGCTGGCAATGGAGACCATTGGAGCTACGCAGGATTCGCCCGCTCAGCTGACCAGTCCCGGCGCCACGGTCGGCACCATCAATTACATGTCTCCGGAACAGGCGCGTGGCGAAACGCTGGATGCGCGCACCGATTTATTTTCTCTGGGCGTCGTGATTTACCAGATGGCAACCGGGCGGCTGCCATTCGCGGGGGCGACTTCGGCGGTCACCTTTCACGCCATCCTTGAGCTTGATGCATGTCCCGCTCTGCAGTTGAATCCTTCTCTTCCCGCCAGGCTCGACGAAATCATTGCAAAGGCGCTGGAGAAAGACCGTGATCTTCGCTATCAGTCAGCAGCTGACTTGCGAGGCGACCTTAAGCGACTCAAGCGCGATACGGAATCCGGCCGCAAATCGGCGCAAACGGGATCGATCAGCGCCCCGGCCCAGGCGAGCTCCACGTCAGCCGCTTCGGCGGTCGCGGGCGCGAAGGCCCCTTCCACCGTCTCCACGATGCCCCCAGTTGCCACAAGCAAGACTCTGCGGCTGCTCGGCACAATCGTCCTCCTGGCGGTCATCACGGTTGTTGGCGGCACGTATCTTCTGCTGAGCCGCAGGCGGGCGGTTCCGTTCCAGAATATATCGGCCACGAAAGTGACCGACACTGGAAATGAGGCTCTCGCAGCCATTTCTCCCAATGGCCAATACGTTTTGTGCATGTCCCGCAAAAACGGACTTGCCAGCCTGTGGTTGCGCAATATTCCGACAAACAGCAACGTGCAGGTGCAGCCGGCGGCCGATGTGTACTACAACGGCTTGAGATTCTCTCCTGACGGCAATTACTTTTATTTCGTGCGCAGCGATCCGGGAAATCCGGAATTGAGGTTTCTTTACCGCTCTGCGTTGCTGGGTGGAACTCCGCAAAAACTCGCTTCTGATGTGGATTCGAACATTACGTTCTCACCCGATGGAACCAGATACGCTTTCATCCGCTACGACAATCCGGAGGAGGGGAAATACCAGTTGATTGTTCGCCCGGTGGATGGCGGCGATTCGCAGGAGAAAGTCCTGATCAGCGGTTCGATGGCTGAGGGATTGTCCTCCCCGGCATGGTCTCCCGATGGAAAGACCATCATGTGTAACGAACTGCACGCGGGGTACATAAATGGACTCGTCACTGTGGATGTCGCCGGTGGTAAGAAGGCGCCGTTCTTCAAAGGAGAAGAATACTTCTTTGCGGCTCCCGCCTGGATGCCCAACGGTATCGGCCTGCTTGGGCTGCTCCATGAGAAGACCGATCTTCATCAGGCGCAGATCGGATTCGTTTCTTATCCTGAGGCGAAGATTTCTCCGATCACGCATGACACGAACACATACTCCAGCGTGAGCATCGCGGCGAATGGACTAGCGCTAACGACTATTTTGAGTGAGGAACACTGGAATCTGTTTGTAACTCCGGGTTCTGCCGGCCAAGCTCATATAGTTGGAACCGCGACTCCGAATACAAATTTCAGCTGGACGGCCGACGGTCAGTTGATCGACGACCAGGGAGACGTTCTCACCCGCATCGATCCATCGACCGGAAATAAAACGGTCACCACGCCTCAGGAAGGAACGGGAAAGGCGGCCGGGGACTTTTCGGCGTGCGCCAACGGCCGCTACACCGTATTTGAACTTCTTTCTCTGGCAACAGTGGCGGATGTGAATATTTGGCGCGCCGATGCATCGGGGAGCAACCTGAAACAGCTGACCACCGGCAAGCGCGAAACTCTGCCGCTTTGTTCGCCCGATGGCCAATGGGTCTATTACATTGATCAAAAAGATGAACCGACCCTGGCGCGCGTTGCGATCGACGGCGGCACACCGCAGGCGGTTTCAACACTCGCCATTAGCGACAGCCAGTTCGATGTTTCCCCCGACGGAAAATGGGCTACATTTGCCACGCTCGAACACGCGCTCGGCCACAAAGACACGCTGGTATTAGTGAATACGGATTCCGGGCAAACCAGGAAACTCGACTTTGAGAAGCTGCGCCTGGGGCTGATCCGTTTCAGTCCAGACGGCAAAGGAGTCGTCTATCCCACGCGCGAAAATGGCGTCGACAATTTATGGTTGCAGCCACTCGACGGCTCGAAGGGTAAACAAATCACGGATTTCACTTCCGAAAGAATCTATGACTTCCACTGGTCGTTCGATGGAAAACAGTTGGCGCTGGTGCGGGGACACACGGATTCGGATGTGGTGCTGATCAGGGACCAGAGCCATTAAGTGACTGCGCGATTGGATCATCGGGCGATTGACCTCGCTTTGGTGCCTTTGGATTTCAGATCACTCAATCACCCGATCAGGTAGTCACAAAATTAAAAGGCGGCCATTTCTGGCCGCCTCTTTTCCTGCTTGCGGATTGTAGCCGCAAAGTGGTTTTACGCAGACTTGACGTTTTCGGCCTGCCAGCCCTTGGGGCCTTTGACCACGTCGAATTGCACCTGCTGACCTTCCTGCAGGCTGCGGAATCCGCTCGCCTGAATAGCGGAAAAATGCACGAAGACATCTTCGCCATTCTGGCGGCTGATGAACCCGTAGCCCTTGGCATCGTTAAACCACTTTACTGTTCCTGTTTCCATGTTGTTGCTAATTTCCTTTTTGTTGATGTAGCGCTGAAACTTTGGAAGGCTTCTTCTGCAGGCAGGTCACACGCTGGTTTGCGGAGATTACTGGATACTGCGAAAGAACTCTAAAGTCAAACGCAATTAGATTCTATTGGAAATGCCTCAAAAAAGCTACATGTTTTTACCCAGTATCAAGATAAGCCGTTTTAATGCAAGCACTTGTGCGGATACTGAGATTACCTGATGGTGTCCATTTGCCAAGATGCGCGTCCAAAAGCGATGATGGGGAACATGGGTTTGCGGAAGTTCATCGTCTCGATAATTCTCGTCACTCCAGCGTGGGCAGGGGTGGTTGACAATGTGCGCATCGCGCTCGCGCAAAATAATTTCAGCGCCGCCGATTCCTACCTGAATTCTTATCGTGCGCAAGCGGGCATCACGCCGGAATATTTGGAAGCCTATTCCTGGATGGCGCGTGCCGAGTTTGCGGCTGGGCAATACGATCAGGCGGCCTCTTACGCAAAGCAAACGGAAGATTGGTCCGTGGCTCAACTGAAGAACCGGCCGCTCGATGCGGAGCCACATTTGCCGCTCGCACTCGGAGCGGCATTTGAAGTTCAATCGCAGGTGTTGGCGGAGCGGGGCGAGCGAACGCAGGCGATCGCGCTCCTCCGCACTGCGCTTCGAACGTATAGCAATACTTCCATCCGCGCCCGGCTGCAGAAAAATCTGAACCTGCTCTCGTTTGAAGGCCGTCTCGCGCCGGCATTGCATGAAGAGCAATTTCTCGGATCGAAGCCGCCCGCGCTCGCTCGGCTAAAAGGCTCGCCCGTGCTTTTATTTTTCTGGGCGCACTGGTGCGCGGACTGCAAAGCCGAAGCCCCGATTATCACTGAGTTGCGAAGCGAGTTCGCGCCGCAAGAGTTAAAAGTGGTGGGCCCGACGCAGCTCTATGGCTACACGGCGCAAGTCGAGCACGCAGCCGCAAGTGATGAACTCGCCTACATCGATGCGGTACGCCATCGGTTCTACTCCGGCTTGCTCGATATGCCGGTGCCGATCAGCAAATATAATTTCGATGTGTACGGGGCCTCGACCACGCCCACGCTTGTTTTGCTGGATAAGACTGGCAAAGTGGCTTGGTACCATCCGGGGGCAGTGCCGTACGACGAACTGAAAGGGGAGATTCAGAAGGTGGTGCATTAATCTTTCTCAAGCCTTGTCATCCTGAGGAACGCGTCTTTTGCGGTCCGAAGGATCTGTGCAATATCCGCTATGCGAAATGGATGGATCCTTCGCTTCGCTCAGGATGACAAACAGCCGAGGGCGGCTGCCCCTGCATAGCTCACTTCACTTCTGACAGCCTTCCTGTCTTCACATCGTAAATAAATCCCCGCACCGGAATGTGTTTCGGAATCCACGGATGTGACTTCACCCGCTGCACCTGTTCGCGCACATTTTTTTCGAGATCGTCGAAGGCGAAGAAGTGCGCTGGCTCGTTCGCATCGGAGCCCATTTTCCCTCTAAGCTTTGCCCGCAGTTCGTATTCCTTCACTTTCAGCAGGCCACAATCGGTGTGGTTGATGATGATGAACTCCTGCGTATCGAGCAGGTGATGCGAAACGATGAGCGATCGCAAAGCGTCGTCGGTGGCGATACCGCCGGCGTTGCGGATCATATGCGCGTCCCCGGGTGCGAGGCCAAGGCAGCGCTCAAAAAGAATGCGCGAATCCATGCAGGCGAGTACGGCCACACGGCGGCGCGGCTTAACCGCGAGATCTCCAAGGTTGAAGTTCTTCACGAATTCCTGATTGGCTTTGAGCAGTTCGTCTGCGACCGACAAGTTCACTCCTTGATCTTCAGCGCCCCTGGTGGAGATCCCTCGCCCCGCTGGTGAAAAAGCCGGGCTTCGGGATGACGCACCTCAAAATGTTTTGCACCATCGGTTACGATGCTGGTTACGCATCCAGTGTAACCGCTACAATCGCCTCGTGAATGTTGACGACACGATTGTGGCCATCGCCACGCCGCCCGGGCGCGGAGGAATCGGCGTTGTGCGTATTGCTGGTCCAAGCGCGCGAGAAATCGCCGCTCCCATGCTGCGCTTGAAACATGACATGCAG
>JASICF010000271.1 GCA_030044775.1 Candidatus Sulfotelmatobacter sp.
CCCTAATTCCGAAATGATGTTCTACGGTGCCACCCGGAAGACAACATTGCTATTGAGCGTACCGCTCGGGGTCGTCACTACGACTGTGCCGGTGGTCGCCCCCGTTGGAACTGTGGTTGCAATCTCAGTGCTTGAAACTACTATTAACGTTCCTGCTGCGCCGTTAAACGTGACGCTGGTCGCGCCTGTCAGATCGGTTCCTAGAATCTTGACGGCCGCTCCGACTTTGGCTGAGGTGGGTAGTGTTTCCACGAACGGGCCAAGTCCCACGGACAAGCTGAAGACCGTGCCATCGCCGTTGCCGCCGCCCCCGGAGGTTGCCCCGTAGAAGTTCCCATTGGTGGCCTGGACCAACCCCGCAAGCGGATATTCGCCGTCCTCGCAGCCGGCTTGAGAGCAAAAACTGTACGGGGTAGTCAGCGTGCCCGCCGGGGTGACTTCGAAGACTGTCCCACAGCCGTCGTAGCAGGAGGTGCCGCCCCCGCCGTAGGCAGTCGTGCCATAGAAGTTCCCGTCGGTGGCTTGGACCAACGCCGCCAGGGGTTCGTGGCCGTCGGCGCACATGTTGTTCGGTTGAGGGCAAAAACTGTAAAGTGTAGTCAGCGTACCCGCCGGGGTGATTTCGAAGACATCCCCATCAAAGTATTCCCCACCAGCAGGCGTTGTCCCGTAGAAGTTCCCATTGGTGGCCTGCACCAACGCCACGGAGGGGTTTTTGCCATCGGTACAGTAAGAGAAACCCTCAGAGCAAAAACTGTACAGCGTGGTCAGCTTGCTCGTGGGTGTGATTTTGAAGACCGTGCCATAGCCCACGGCACCGCCAGCCGGCGTCGTCCCGTAGAAGTTCCCATTGGTGGCTTGAACCAGCCCCGCTTCGGGGTAATAGCCGTCGGTGCAGTTCGTTTGCGAGCAAAAGCTGTAGAGCAAGGTCTCGCACCAGCCGTTGCCGGTGTTGCTTCCACTTGGGCAGCCGGTCTTCGGCACAGGACTTAGCTCGAAGACCGTGCCGCAGCCATAATCGCTGCAGTAGTTGCTGTCGTTGGCCCCACCAAACTCCGTCGTCCCGTAGAAGCTCCCATTGGTGGCCTGCACCAACGCCGAGAACGGCAAGTCGCCGTCGGCGCAGTTCGTTTGCGAGCAAAAATTGTAAAGCGTAGTCAGCTTGCCTTTGGGGGTAATTTCGAAGACCGTGCCACCGCCGTTGGCCCCGCCGTAATCCGTTGTCCCGTAGAAGTTCCCATTGGTGGATAGAACCAGCCCCCCGTGGGGGTAGAAGCCATCGGTGCAGTTCGTTTGCGAGCAGAAGCTGTAGAGCCTGGTCAACTCGCCCGCTGGTGTGATTTCGAAAACCGTGCCGCAGCCGTACTCTCCGCAGTTGCTGTCGTTTGACCCGCCAGAGTACGTTGTCCCGTAGAGGTTCCCGTTGAGGCCTTGCACCAGAGAGCCATAAGGGACCACCCCATCGGTGCCGTCGAAACTGGCCAGAGTAGTAAAGGCCTGGGCAGACGAAAGCATTGTCTCCGCTGCACAAAACAGAAACATGATGCAGGCCATTTTGGCTAAGCTGAGCTTTCCTATCGCGCCTTCTGTCCATCTCTGCGTTGTTATGAAAGTAGCTCGTCCACTCGCGTGTATTTTCGTCATTGGAGATTCCTCCCTGGTACGACACGTTATGAATCGCGCAGCAACTCACTCATTTATTCTTTGGTGATATCAGCACGGCCGCTTCGCTTTCCACGGCTGACGAGCGAACTGTGGCGAGCGATTTTTCTGCTTGGCCGGCCCCGCGCAACGCGGTTTCCAAAACGCTGACCTTGCCGGTCAAACCCGCAATCTGCGACTGCTGCGCTCGGATCTGCCGCTGTTGCTGTTTGACCGCTTCGATCAACAGCGCTGTCAGACGGCTGTAGTCCACGCCGCGCGCGTCTTTCCCGTTGTCTTCATACGTAACTACTTCCGGAATTACCTTTCCCACTTCCTCGGCAATCACTCCGATCTCGTGCTTGCCTGAATCTTTCAGGTCGTAGGAGACACCGCGCAATTGCTCGACTTTGCCCAATGCGTCAGGTAGTACGCGGATGTTGGTCTTCCAGCGACGTGAGCTGTAGGTCGTCCAGCCATCAGCGATCGAGGGGCCGGCACCCTGGCCCAGAGTCAGCAGGTTGGTGGGGCTGGCGGTTCCGATGCCGACCTTGGTAGTGGCAGTAGCGCCATTTACTCCGGCAAGGCTGCCCAGCACTACGGCATCGCTCACGGTAACCATGGCATGGGCGCCGATGGCGGTGGCGTTGCGAAGGCCGTCGTCGGCCACGCTGCAAGACGCGCCCACGCAGGTGAGATCGCTGCCTGTGGTGTTGGCGGATAGCGCGCTGTAGCCCACAGCCGTGTTATTGCCGCCCGTGGTGTTGTCAAGGAGAGCATTGAGCCCGTCGGCGGTGTTGGAGGAACCGGTAGTGTTGGCATTGAGCGCCGCGGCGCCAGTGGCGGTGTTCCAGAAGCCGCTGGCATTGGAGTAGAGCGCCACATTGCCGATGGCGGTGTTGTAGTCGGCGCTGGAGCCGGTGTTGAAGTAGAGCGCCAAATTGCCGACGGCGGTGTTGTTGGTGCCGGTGGTGTTGGAGTAGAGTGCCCCATAGCCGCTGGCGGTGTTGGAACCGCCCGTGCTGTTGTAGACGAGCGCCTGGTACCCGCTGGCGGCGTTATTGCTCCCCGTGGTGTTGGACTGGAGCGCATCGTACCCGCTGGCGGTGTTATTGCTCCCCGTGGTGTTGGAGGAGAGCGCCCCGGCACCGCTGGCGGTGTTGAAGCCGCCCGTGTTGTTAAAGAAGAGCGCATCCAAGCCGATAGCTGTGTTCTCGGTACCCGTGGTGTTGGAGAAGAACGCATTGACGCCGACGGCGGTGTTGAACTCGCCTGTCGTCGAGGGGTTCCCCGCAAAACCGAGAAATACGTTATCGGTGCCCGGCGCATAGTCAAAGAGCATGCCTCCGATCTCATAGCCGCTGCCCGAAACCACCCCGGTCGCGGTGACGCTTGCGCCCGTGACAGCCCCGGTTGCAGACAGGCTTCCCTGTATGCTCTGGCTGGCGGTGAATGCATTTGCCCCGGTGGTGGCGAAGGCTGCACAGGTGAACGGAAGCGCGGTCAGCGCGTTGCCCGATGCGCAAGCGTTAGAAGCGAGCGCAAGCGAAACGGTGCCGCTCGTCCCACCGCCGGTCAGGCCCGTGTTCGCGGTCACGCCAGTGATGGTGCCGCTGCCGGGGAAGGTTTGCCCCGAGGCGAAGTTGACCGGACTCCCGAAAGTGACGGCCTGAGTGAAGTGCCCGGTGCCGTACACATCCAGCGCGTAGGCCGGCGCGGTAGTGCCGATGCCGACGTTGGTGCTGGCGGTTGCGTTATTTATGCCATTTATGCTGCCCAGCACCAGAGAGTTGCTGGCCGTGACCTGCGCATTTGCCCCAATGGCAGTGGCATTGCTGGCCGTGACCTGGGCCGAGGCTCCGATGGCGGTAACGTTGGTGAGGCCGGTTTGGGTTCCGGGATTGGTTGAGAAACCGACAAAAGTGTTATTCGACCCGGTCGTAGTCTGATTATCGGTGCCATAGCCGGCGTAGTAGCCAACGCCTACGTTGAAGGAGCCCGTGCTGTTCGAGTACAGCGCATCCACGCCGACGGCTACATTTTCGCCACCGCTGGTGTTCGAACCCAAGCCCCCGGCCCCTGCCGCGGTGTTTAGAAGCCCTGTAGTGTTGGCGCTTAACGCGTCGAGTCCGAAGGCCGAGTTGGAGTAACCCGTGGTGTCTGCCAGCAGGGACGAGGAACCTGCAGCCGTGTTGCCGGTGCCAGTCATGGTGGAGTTCCCCGCGAACCCGAGGAAGGCGTTCTCGTTCGCGTAAGAGCCGAAGGCGAAGAGGCTGCTACCGATCTGGTAACTGCTGCCCGTGACCACCCCGGTCGCGCTCAGGTTCCCGTTCACCGTCTGATTGCCGGTGAAGGTGTTAGCCACGTTGAGTTGGGGCACAACGGCGGTATTGATGGTCAAGGCGCCGCTGGTGGTGATCGGTCCCCCGAGCAAGCCCAGGCCGGTGGCGACGCTGGTCACGGTGCCCGAGCCGCCACTGCCGCTGACCGTTGCGCATACCCACGCTGAACCGCTCCACTGCAGCACCTGATTGGCGGTGCACGTAGTCAGCAGACTCAGAGCTGCAGTGCCGCTCGTGGCGCCCCCGGTTAATCCAGAACCGGTTGCGGTGGTGATCCCGGTGATGGTGCCAGTGCCGGGGAAAGTCTGACCCGTCGCGAAGGTGATCTGCCCGTCGCTGGCGATGTGCAATCCCGTTTCTTCTGGAGCCGACGTTCCCTCCCCAAACAGCAGATTCAAAGTTCCCGAGGGAGTGGACGTGTCATTACCCGCCGGTTCGGCTTGCCAGCGAAAGGTCTGATTCACCGCCGTGCTGGTGCTGCTGCTGAACGCCGACGCTGCAAAAATCATCGGCTGCGAGTCGGCCCCCCTGCTGGCCGTGGCCGTGCCGTTGGCGGGCAAGCTGAGCGTACCCCTAACGGTGCTGCCACCCTTGATGTCCAGCGTGGAAGCGGGGGTATTCGTGCCAACGCCGATCTTCGCCGTGCTGCCGGTACCTGACTGAAACACCACCGAACTGGTGATGTCGGAAGCGGCGTCCCACAGAGGCAGGTAGTTCACTGTGCCCCCCGATGTGGTCACGTCGCTAGATGTCGCCGACTCAACGCTCTGGCCAGTGGCGGAGTCGGTGGTGTACGCCGTGGCAGTTACGCTTTGTGGCCCTGCCAGCACGAAGGCCGAGGGCGGCAGACCCCCGATGGTTGCCGCATCCCCGGCCTTCAGCGCATAGGGCACGCTCAAGAGCAGCACGCGCGCTTGCGGCGCCTGTTCAGCGATCTGGATGCCCAACCAGCGCGCTTCGCCCGTAGTAAACAAAGTCGTCGGCACGCCGCCCGGCTTAGTGATTCCGAGCTCAACGGAGTAGTGCCCAGTGGGGTCGAGTTGCACATTATTCTGCGTCTCGGTCCACAGAGGCTCTCCGCCCAACTGGCTGTTGTAGAGCGTGAAGGTGATGCTTACCACGCCACTCAGAGTGTTGCCCCCTTCATCGGTGGCGACGTTGGAAAACTGAATCAGCGGCGGAACAGTTTGAGTCGACGTCGCCGCACTGTTGCTGCTTTGCTGTGCTGCGGCTGTGGCCAGCGCGAGAGACAAAACGGCGATGGCAATCCCGCTAACCCGAAGTTTCATAAAACACCTCCCCGGTGTGAAAAAAAATCTGAAATCATTGGCTCGCGGTCCAAACATGGTCTTAGGGGTTGAAGTCCTGCCCGACGCACAGCACGGTTCCAGTTTGATTCGGGGTCGAACGAGGGCTGCGATCAACACCAACTTGTTGTTGATCTTGGCTTCCTCTTCCCTGGTTGCTCGTGCCTCTGAATCTCCTCTCTCATTTGCTTCTATCTACTAAGGCGAGAATGGCGGACGAGAACCCGCAAATGGACAAAAAAATTCAGGGGACCAGTTCAGGCGCGTATCCCAAGCTAGGTTTTTGGCGGTTTTCGTTGTAATGTATTGAAACTCAGAGGGTCCTGAAATGCCTCTGCCTTCGACGCACGAGGTGACCGAGCTGCTGAAAGCTTGGACTGCCGGAGACGAGCGCGCTCTCGAAAAACTGACCCCGCTGGTGTACCGCCAACTACATCAGGTCGCGCAACGTTGTATGGCTGGGGAACGTGCAGACCATACGCTCCAAACCACTGCCTTGGTAAACGAGGCCTACCTGCGTCTAGTGGACTGCTCGAAGGTAAAGTGGCAGGATCGGGCGCACTTTTTTGCCATATCGGCACAATTGATGCGGCGAATTCTGATCGACTTCGCGCGTTCGCGGAGTTACCAGAAGCGGGGCGGTGCTGCTGTTCACGTGTCCTTAGAAGAAGCTCCCTGCGTATCCAACGAGCCGGATGCGAACCTCTTGGCATTGGACGATGCCCTGACAGCTTTGGCTGCTATGGACCAGCGGAAGAGCAAAGTGGTGGAGCTGCGATTCTTTGGAGGGCTGAGCGTAAACGAAGTTGCCGCAGTTTTGGGCGTTTCCAGCGATACGGCTTTGCGCGACTGGAATTTTGCTCGAGCTTGGCTGGTGCGGCAGCTAAGCGGAGAAAACTGAAACATGGAGCCCGACGTCTTCCGCCGCGTCGAAGAGTTATATCACCGTTCTTTGGAGCTAGACGAGAGCCGCCGCGCCGAATTCCTGGAACGCTCCTGTGGGAACGACCACGCGTTGCGGCGTGAAGTCGAGTCGCTGCTGGCTCAGCAGAAAAAAACTCAACACTACATCGACTCGCCTGCCTTGGAGATGGCGGGCGAGTTGTTCGCCAATGATGTGCGGAAAAAGAGTGGAGCGAATCTGATCGGCACTACAGTTTCTCACTATCGAGTTCTTGAAAAGCTTGGTGGTGGTGGTATGGGTCTCGTCTACAAGGCCGAAGATACCGAGCTTGGCCGCTTCGTGGCGTTGAAGTTTCTCCCGGAAGATCTAGCCCAGGATGTGCAGGCACTCGAACGTTTTCGCCGCGAAGCTCGTGCTGCTTCTGCGCTCAATCATCCTAATATTTGTACCATTTACGAAATCGCCAGACATGTTAATCAGCCCTTCATTGTGATGGAGTTTCTGGATGGGGCGACTCTTAAACATGAGATCGGTGGCAAACCGTTGGATGTCGCAAGGGTGTTGTCGTTAGGAATTGAAATCGCCGATGCCCTCGATGCCGCCCACTCTGCCGGCATCGTTCACCGCGACATCAAACCTGCAAATATCTTCGTCACCCGAGCGGAGCATGCGAAGATTCTGGATTTCGGCCTTGCCAAGCCTGCGGTTCGCCCTGACGACCCAATTCACACCGAACTGACGGCGTCGGGAATAGTGATGGGGACCGTTGGTTACATGTCTCCGGAACAAGTACGCGGTCAGGCGTTGGACCACCGCTCCGATATCTTCAGCTTTGGTGTCGTGCTGTACGAGATGCTTTCCGGAACACAGGCCTTCCAGGGCGACTCGAACGTTGAGGTCATGAACGCGATCCTGAAGGAGGATCCGCCACAGTTGAAGACTGCGTCGACCGGGCTGTGCGCCGTCCTCGGACATTGCCTGCAGAAAAATCCCGCAAAGCGCTTTCAGTCTGCTCGCGACTTGGCTTTCGCTCTGGAATCGCTTTGCAGTGGTTCGCAGTCGCAACCCCTGCCTGCACGCGTGGAGAGGGCGGGAAGGCTCCGTCCGGCGCTGTACGCTTTTCTCGCTCTGCTGGTAATCAACGGCAGCTTTTTGCTTTGGCGGCTGCGGACGGGGAGTCAGATTGGGAAGCTTCCGAATCTGATTACTTTCGACCGCTTGACCGACTTTGTCGGGATCGAGACGGCTCCCGCCATTTCCCCGGACGGCAAAGCGGTCTCTTTTGTGGCCGACACCGATGGCAGGCAACAGATCTGGGTTCGCCTGATCGCCGGAGGAATGCCCCTGCAACTGACGCACGACGCCAGCGAGCATCTCGACCCACGTTGGTCCCCAGATTCCGCTTCGATCTTCTACTACTCGCCTCCTCGCGAGAGCGAAGGCCAGGGAGCGCTGTGGGAGATATCAGCGCTGGGTGGAGTTCCGCGGAAACTGGCCGCGGCTGTGAGCGAGGCCGACATCAGCCATGATGGTACCCGGCTGGCCTTCTTTTGCCTCGAGAATGGTCAGACGCAACTCGTCGTGAGCAACCGGGACGGATCGAACGCCCAGCCTATCAGCCGTTTTTCCACCTTCATCTACGAGCATCCGCGTTGGTCGCCAGATGACCACTGGATCGCTTACGAACACACCCTTACTACCTGGCGTGACGATATTTACTTGATCCCAGCCGCCGGTGGCGAGCCCCGTAACCTGGCGCACGAAGGCACCCTGATTAACGGAACAGCCTGGTTACCAGACAATTCAGGCGTAGTCTATAGCTCGGCACGTGGCAGCACAAACATGTACCTCCCGATGATGCACTTGTGGGTGCAGAAGCTGGACGGCAGCCAAACCCGGCAGCTTACTTTCGGGGACGCTGCCTACGACCACCCGGATGTTGGCCGTGATGGGCGCCTGGTCGCAGCGCGCTGGCACATGCAGTTCGATATCTGGAAGTTCCCGGTGAAGGGGGATCCTCTAGAAAATGCGCGCCGTGGGGTGCGCATCACCGAGCAGACTGGGCAGGTGCGGACGCCAACCGTCGCGCCTGACGACAGACAGGTCGCTTTCCTTTCGGACAGTGGCGGTCACGCCAACATCTGGGTCAAGGATCTGCGGACGGGAGAAATGCGCCAGATCACGCACGAGCACGCTTCCAATGTCGTCGTGGGTGCTCCGATCTGGTCTCCCGATGGGACCAGCATCGCCTTTGCCTACAGCCCCAACTTTAGTGCCGGCGATGTCAGCTACTGGACCGTCCATCCAGATGGAAGCGATATGCGCAACGCCATCCGCGAGGGATCGTGGGCCTCGTGGTCGCCCGACGGGCGCTGGCTGTACTACGCGGAAGACTCCCCCAACAATCTTGGGACACGCTTTAACATCATGAAGGTCGCCGTTGGCGGCGGCACCCCGCAGAGGGTACGTGCCGATGGCGGCAGCGCCCCGATGTTATCGCCGGACGCTTCAACCTTGTACTACGTCGTCCCCCTGCCAGCGGTCAACGGCCTTCAGGATTACGAGGTAAGACGAGCACGACCGGAGAACGGACCTTCTACGCTGCTGCTGCGAATCGCCGCTAACCGCGTACCGGTCTGGCAGGGTTTGCATCCTGTGATCTCGCACAACGGGAAATGGCTGGCGCTGACGCTCAATGATAGCTACGGCACCAACCTGTGGCTGCTTTCTACCGAAGATGGAAAACTCCTGCGGGCAGTCGACTTCGGGGAGCGGCGCACTTTCATTGCTCGGCGCGTCTCCTGGTCGCCGGACGACCGTTTCCTCTACGCGGCGGTGGGCGAAGGCGATGCCGACATCGTTTCAATCGATGGCCTGCTGCGCTGAAGGTGGCTCTTGTATGAAGGTTCGCACTCGCGCGACATTGTGTCACCTCTTCTCTGGCAATCATTGGTGCACTTGGTCACACGATTTATGCCGTTGGCATGAGGGATTCGGAAGTCAAAATAGGAGCGGGGCCGGGACTCATCAGGGAGCAAACACGAAGGCCATGGAAGCGGCGAAGCGTCGCGTTTCTTGGGGCAGGGTGGGACTGTTCCTTTCTCCGGACTGCGCAGCCTGCGACTGCCCACCTGAAGTAAGCGCAGCAGCAGATAGCGAGGCAGTCCGAAAAGCAAGAGCCGCTCGGTCTCGGGCGGCGTTTCTTTTGCGTCGCTCAGAAGCAGATGCGCGGAACTTCTGTTAACTGTTTACAGCCATCGTCCATCGATGGTCGGGTCTGTCGGATTCTTCGCAGGGGCCAGAGAGGACTACCGAATGGAATGTCGATGACCGCGATACGTGGCGTTCGTTATTAGTTCAAGGGCCGCCATCATTTCAACTTCGCATACTCCGCTTGGGCTTGTTTGAGGACAGGAATCTCATGTTCGGCGTCTTTCCAGAGGTTTAAGAAATCGTTGTAGGCAGCGAGGGCATTGGCGGTCTCGCCCTGCATGGCGTAGGCGCGAGCGAGACCAAGATGGGCCAGTGCTCCGATGGGCTCGTTGAGTACAATTCCGCGATGGTCGAGAATTTTCCGGAACTCAGCGGCGGCTTCTCCGCCCTGATGGGCGGCCAGATAGGCTTCGCCGCGCACGTATAAAGGGTACATGGAGGTCCACCCATAACTACTGTAACTCGTCCGTCCAAGCTCATACGGCACGGCAGCTCTAAGAATCTCCACGGCTTCGGCAGCATCTCCCTTGCTGACTGTAAGCTTTGCGCGGAGTGTTGGCAGGTAATTGCGCTGTACGATCGTGGCCTCCGGAAACCTTTGATCCAGATCGTCCACAAATTTCTGAGCCGGCTCGTGGTCTCCGGCGTAGGCCGACGCGAGTGCGGAAGCATACTGCAGATCGTGGCCCGCCGGATCCTTCGTTACCAAATTAGCATAACGTCTTGCTTCGCCTGCATTGCCGAACAAGGCTTCCCGGAGGGCTGAAAGGGCGGAGTAGGTTGCAGCCGCTTCCTTGTCGCCAGCTCGTTCGGCAGAATCCACGGCCTGACGCGAAAACTCTCGGGCGCTCCTAAGTCGCCCAAAGTAGGCAGCAGTATCGGCCTCGTTGGCAAGCAAGGTAGCTTCAAGCCCTGGGGTGCCCGCCGATGATGATACCTGTTGCGCCATCCCCGATGAATCATTCTGCAAAAAGGCAATCTCATACAGGGCTAGATTGAAGTAGGCGCTTTTGATTTTGTGTTCGATGGCTTGCCGGTAGGTGGCTTTCGCGTCGTCGATGCGGTTCAGGGAGATGTAGTCACGAATCGGGATGTAGTACGAGGGAGGGAAGTTCGGACTCAAGCGAACCGCCTCTCTGCCTTCTTCCACCGCTTTTTCGTACTGTCCGGTGTCTGGGTAGACCGCCCCCGCCAGATACGTGTGCGCGAGCGCAGAACGAGGGTAAGCCTGTATCCAGAGCCGCAGGGTGTTTTCGGTCTTTTCCAGGTTTCCTGTGACTACCTTTTGGAAGTGAGCCGTGATGAAGTACTTCTCGGGCTCGCTCGTTCGGTCGCGTAGTTCATAAGCTTTGCGGTTACACTCAACATCCAAACTGAATTCTCCAATGCCGTTGTAGGCGAGGCCCAACCATGAATAAGCAAGTGCGAAATTTGGGTCCAGTTCGATTGCCTGCTTGTAATACGGGATCGCCGCAGCATCCCCGGCTGTCACGTGTGATTGAAATCCCAAGCTGAAAGCTTTTAGGGCCTCAAGCGACGGCGTTGTGGCCTGCTCAAGTGGAGTGTCGAATCTCTGCACCGTGCTCAGCGACTCGCCCAATTTGTTCCGTATCTGCGATGCCGTCTTTCCCAGTGCATCGAGCACATGACTCTTGTCGCTCGCCTGTGCTTCCGTGCTCGCCAGCGTTTCGCCATTTGAGCAGTTGACTGCCTTCAGGGTCAGAAGATATGGGGTACCGATCTGAGCGATCGAGCCCTCGAGCACGGCTGTACTTGCTGTCCGTTGGCAAAGCTCGCGCGCAATGTCCGGAGTCAACTTAACATCCAGCTTCCGGTTCATCATCTGTAGAGTCTGCTGGATTTGCTGGTCCGAGATAATGCTCAGGAACGGTGATTGATCCAGCTGTACGGAAAGTCCTTGCCGCAGCGCCCCGTCAAATACTGGATCGCCGGTCGTATTCGCAAAGTCAGCGAGGACGATCGTATCCTTGTCGGTGAGCTTGGGTGCACGGCGGAAATAGCGATAGCCTGCGACTAGAAACAACATCAAAGCGGAAAGAGTGGGAACCACTATTTTCCAGCGTTTTCGGCTAGGAATTGTTGGGGTGGTGCGCCCAACTGCTTTCGGCGTGTCTGAGTCTCGCTTCAACCGCTGCAGGTCGGTACGCAGCTCGCCGGCGTGCTGATAGCGGGCGCTCGGCTTTTTCTCTAGGGCCCTGACGATGATTGCATCCAATTCTGCCGGCAGCGCCGGGTTGGACTGGCTGGGCACGATGGGTTTTGCATTCAGAATGGCATCCATGAGAAGTATGCGGTTTTTGCCAGCAAAAGGCCGCTTGCCCGTCGCCATTTCGTAGAGCACTACGCCCAACGAAAACAGATCGCTGCGCGCATCAAGTTCCTCGCCTCGTACCTGCTCGGGAGACATATAGGCAGTCGTCCCGGGAATCACCCCCTCAGTCGTGAGCGACTCCGCGTCAGGTTCTTCTTCCTGAATCCGGGTAGGAATCACCTTAGCCAGTCCGAAATCCAGAACCTTCACCCTGCCCCCGCCGACGATAAAGATGTTTGCCGGCTTGATGTCCCGGTGAATGATGTTTTTTTCGTGGGCAGCTCGCAGCGCATCCGACGTCTGGATGCCAAACTCTAGAAGATCATCCAGAGGAAGAGGCCCGGTTGTGATTCTGTCCTTGAGGCTCGCACCTTCTAGCCGCTCCATCACGATCACTGGTTGTTGGGCATGTTCCTCCACCTCATAAATGGTGCAGATGCTGGGATGGTTCAGTGACGAGGCGGCACGGGCCTCACGTTCAAAACGCTCAAGAGCTTTTGGGTCCCTAGCAAAATTTTCGAGCAGCAACTTCAGGGCAACGCGACGCCCAAGCCGCATATCTTCCGCTTCGTACACGACTCCCATGCCGCCCCCACCGAGTTTTGACAAGACCCGGTAGTGCGAAATGATCTGGCCTTCCACCGGAAGCAAGGGATGCTGCGCTTGTGAATTTGCAGCTTGCGCCGCCGCTCTGGCAGCTACCTCAATTGCGGGGCGTTGTAAGAATCCTGCAGCTTGTTGATCCGACATGAGCAAAGACCGGACTTCGTGCTCTAACGCTGCATCCTCCGAGCACGCCTTATGTACAAATTCATCGCGCTGGTCGGGGGGCTGCCGCAGAGCAGACTGCAGCACTTCTTCAATTTGCTTCCAGCGCTCCGGGTCCATGCGGAATTTCACCATTCATTTCGCGATAAAGCCACGCCCGTGCCGTGCTCCAGTCTCGCATCACTGTTACGGCGGATACCTTGAGGATCTCGGCCGTTTCTTCCACGCTGAGCCCTCCGAAAAAGCGAAGTTCCACGACTTGTGCCTTGCGGGGATCAAAACGGGCGAGAGCTCGCAAGGCGTCGTCGAGCACGACCAGGTCCTCGTCGCGCTCGCCCACAACAGCGATCTCCTCCAACAAGACGTGCTGGACTCCTGCTCCGCGCTTGAGGTTATGCCGGCGAGCATGATCCACTAGAATCCGCCGCATGAGCTGCGCCGAAACCGCGAAGAAATGGGCGCGATTTTCCCAGCGCATTCGCTTGTAGTCCGTGAGTCGAAGGTAGGCTTCGTTCACCAGCGCCGTCGTCTGCAGACTGTGTCCGCTCCGCTCTGCGTTCATATAATAACGAGCCAGGCGGTGCAGTTCGTCATAGACAATCGGCGTCAATTTTCGGAGGGCACTCTGGTCTCCGTCGGTCCAGGCACGGAGAAGGGCGCTCACGTCGCCGCAAGCCGGCGCCTTCGGGTCATCGTCATCCTGTGCTCGTAGCTTCCCCATTGCCCCACGCCTACGGAATCATAGCCCTGCGTTAGCGCCCCTTCAAGAAAGCTGATTCCGCCGTGATAGTTCCGCTCAGCCGATTGCGCCTATTTAAGTGAGCAAGAAAATCAGCCTTCAGGCCCCGGTTTATCAGGGCAAGGCGCTCAAGAACAAATCAAGGAGGACGACATGAAATTTACATCACTCGGTATTTCGCTGGGAATGCTCGGTTTGCTGGTGCTGCCAGCAGGATCGGCTGCTCAGGAAAATTCACAGCCGCGGTACAGGATTATCGAGCTCGACCCGTTGGGCGGGACGTACAGCCAAACCTTCTATGTAACCGGCGATGGTGTGGCCAGCGGGGAGGCGAGCCTGGCTAACGGAAACTGGCACGCG
>JASICF010000272.1 GCA_030044775.1 Candidatus Sulfotelmatobacter sp.
ACCACCACGGTCGAGGCAAAGTCGGGCTACGGGCTGACCGTTGAGTCTGAACTGAAATCTCTGCAAGCGATCCAACAAGCTGCTGCGCAGTGGCCGGGCACGGTCGTTCCAACCCTGCTCGGAGCGCACGTGGTCCCAAGAGAATTTCAGGGTTGCTCACAAAAATACGTTGAGACCGTCTGTAAAGAGATGATTCCCCGCGCAGCGAGGGAGAAGCTCGCGCAGTTCGTGGATGTCTTTTGCGACAAAGGTGCGTTCACCGCGGAAGAAACACAGGAGGTTTTTGAAGCGGCAAAGAAATATGGCATGAACGTCCGAGCGCACATGGGCCAATTGAGCGAAACGAAATTGGCGCCTTTCCTGCGATTTCATCCGGCATCGTTCGATCATATGGATCACGTGAATGTCGAGGATATCGCGCAACTCGCGAGGGCCGATACGATCGCCACCTTGGTTCCGGGAGCAAACTATTTTCTCGGTCTCGAGGAGTATCCGAACGCACGCAAATTGATTGACGCAGGCGTGCCAATGGCGATCGCGACAGATTACAATCCCGGCACCTCGCCGACTTTAAGCATGCCGATGGCGATGTCGTTGGCATGCACGCACATGAAGATGTCTCCGGCGGAAGCGATTGCCGCGGCGACAATTAACGGAGCCTGGGCGCTGCGCCTGGCCGATCGCAAAGGGTCAATTGAGGCGGGAAAAGACGCGGACCTGGCGGTGTTCGATGTGGAGGACTACCGGGAGATCCCTTACTGGTTCGGCTCGAACCGCTGCGAACTAACCGTGATGAATGGGGTTCTATTCCGCGAATTGTGAACTTTTCAGTAAGACGTTCCGTATTGAGGTGTGAACGATTTCCTCAGGTTTTTCATCGAATTGCTCGTCTATTCGCAGGTTGTAGACCGCACTTAACTCAGTATTCGAGGAAGCATTCTATGAAGCGACTCGCCATGTTACTCACCTTCGTGTGCGCCACATTTTCGCTGGCGGCGGGACAACGGCTTCCGCATGAGGCCGTGCCTGAAAACTACAAACTTATTTTTGCGCCCGACCTCGAGAAAGCTACGTTCGAGGGGGATGACACGATCTCCGTCCGGATTCCGAAGCCGACGGCGCAGATCACGCTGAATGCTGTCGACATCGATTTCCACGAGGTCACCATCGCCAGCGGTGGAATGACGCAAAAGGCGACCGTCACTCCGCAAAAAGAAAACGAAATGGTAGTCCTGAGAGTCGAGAAGCCGCTGGCCGTGGGCGCGGCGACGATTCACATTACTTATACCGGCATTCTGAATAACGAAATGCGCGGTCTTTATCTCGGGAAGGACGATCACGGCCGCAAATATGCCGCTTCGCAATTCGAAGCGACCGACGCCCGCCGCGCGTTTCCCTCATTCGACGAACCCGGATACAAGGCGACGTTCGACATCGCCGCGGTTGCTCCCCAGGGTGACGTCGCAATTTCGAACTCAAGAGTCGCCTCCGATACGCCCGACCCCGGCGGCAAGCACACCGTGAAGTTTGCTACTACCCCGAAAATGTCTTCCTACCTCGCGGCTCTCGTGGTGGGCCAGTTTGAGTACCTCGAGGGCCAGGCAGATGGCATTCCGATCCGCGTGTATACGACTCCAGGAAAGAAGGAGATGGGACAGTTCGCTCTGGAAACGGCGGAGCACGTTCTCAGCTATTACGACAAGTATTTCAAGATCAAATATCCCTACGGCAAGCTCGATCTGGTGGGAATCCCGGATTTTTCTGCCGGCGCGATGGAAAACACGGCTTGCATCACCTTCCGCGAGGTGCTGCTTGAGATCGATCAGAACCACGGTTCGCTGCGGCTGAAAAAAGAAATCGCTTCCGTGATCGCACATGAAATGGCGCACCAGTGGTTTGGCGATCTCGTGACCATGGCGTGGTGGAACGATATCTGGCTGAACGAAGGTTTCGCCACGTGGATGTCGAGCAAGCCGATCGAAGCATGGAAGCCGGAATGGCAATTCAATCTGGACGATGTGACCGATGCTGACCACACGATGACGACAGATTCGCTGGCGAGCACGCGTCCCATCGAGCAGCCGGCCGATACTTCCGCTCAGATTGAGGAGCTCTTTGACAGCATTGCTTACGGGAAAGCGGCCGCCGTGCTGCGCATGATCGAGGCATATCTCGGTGAGCAGACCTTTCGCGCCGGAGTGAACGCCTATCTCCAGGCGCATCAATATGGCAACGCTACCGCGAAGGACTTCTGGGATGCGCAAACCGCAACGTCAAAGAAGCCGATTGACCGCATCATGCCCACCTTCGTCAATCAGCCCGGAGTTCCCATCGTCGATTTGAAGACCCAGTGCTCCGGAGGTTCGACAGTTGTAAGCATCGATCAGCGCCGCTACTACTCTGACCGCCAGGATTTTGAAGCGGCCCACGACGAACTCTGGCAGATTCCTCTGTGCATGAGATCCTCCGACGGTACTCAAAAATGCGAGCTGATTCGCCAGCGGCAAGATACGCTTACCCTCCCTGGATGTTCTGCCTGGGTTCTGGGTAACGCAGGGGCCAATGGATACTATCGCGTCGGCTACCAGCCTGAAGCAATTCGCGCTCTCGCCGCGGACGCCGAAGCCAGGCTTTCCGCCGCCGAGCAGATTGAATTGCAGAGTAACGTCTGGGCATCGGTACGGGTGGGCCGCGAACCGGTCGGCGATTTTCTTGCGGTTGCCTCTGGCTTGAAGAACAGCCGTAATCGCGCGGTGATGGAAAACCTGCTTGCCGGCCTCAACTATATCGGCCGATACCTGGTGACAGAAACCGATAGCGATTCCTACCGCGCCTGGGTTCGATCGTATCTGACTCCCGTCATGGATTCGGTTGGCTGGGAGGCAAAGGCTGGAGAGGATGGTGAGGCGAAAGCGCTGCGCGCGAGCGTACTGATGTCTCTCGGCTACGACGGGCGCGATCCCAAGGCTTTACAGGAGGCGCGGAACATTGCTGACCAGGCTTTGCAGAATCCAGCGTCTGTGGGCCACGAACTTGCTTTCAGCGCATTCCGTCTGGCGGCCTTGAATGGCGACCAAGCCTTCTACGACCAATTGATGGCCGGACTGAAAAATGCGAAATCGCCAGAGCAGTACTACATGCATCTATTTGCGTTGCCTCGCTTCAGTGACCTGCAGCTACTTGAGCGCACCCTGAATTTTGCTGTCTCCCCCGAGGTTCGCTCGCAAGACGCACTCGGAGTGATTTCGGCAGTGATGGACAATCCGGCGGGGGAAAAACTGGCCTGGAATTTTGTTCAATCGCGCTGGAACGAAGTGCAGAAGGCGGGAGGCCCGTTTGCCAGCGCCGAAATTGTGGCCGCCGCCGAATCATTCTGCACGGACAGCTTGCGCGACGAAGTAAAGAGTTTCTACGACGCGCACAAGATCGCAGCGGCGGAGCGGACTTACCGCCAGTCGATCGAGCACATCAACGACTGCGTTGATCTGAGGTCGCAACAGGAGCCACAACTCGCATCATGGTTGGGACAGCACAACTCGGCGGCGGGCGGCCAATAGTTCGTGAGTCGGTAAAGAAACTACGTACTGCGGGAAAATAGGCTTCACCGCCAATGTGCTTCGACACTGCCGGCGGGCATCGCGCGCGACGATGCCCGTTTTTCTGGCGAGACGGTTTTCGATCGCTAACCAGATTGAGCGAAGTCCTGCGCGTTGTTATAATGAACAGCGAATCTTCGCCGTTAAAGTTCAAAATGATGCCGCGCAAGTTCAAATGAGCGGCTCCGTATTCGATTGAACTCCCGCAACAATCGGCATGAGCGGCGATTCCCAGCATCCCACGTGGCGTTGGCGGGACCGCACAGTGGCCAGGTAGCTCAGGTGGTAGAGCGCAGCCCTGAAAAGGCTGGCGTCGGCGGTTCAACTCCGTCCCTGGCCACCATGTTTTCAATCACGTACCAGCAATTGTTAACGTCCGCACCGACGCGGCGACGTCTCTATCGTGGGTTCAAACCTCCTTCGCAACCACACTCGCCGTGGCCGATCCAGTTGATTTTGTGCGGGTTACTTTTCGGCGATTCGCACGGAGTAGGGTACAAGCAGACGACCGAGCGCTTTATTGCGTCTGGACGGAGCCCCACCAAAATGTGCTTTCGCACGGACGCAAGCGTATGCCGATCAAAGTCCTTGGTGGAGCGCGGGGGACGCATCTGAAGGAGCAGCCTGGAGCCCGTCTCCGAATCTACTTCGATTAACGGCAGAATCGCTTTGCCGGCCCTTTTCTCCGCCTGCGGACCGGGGAGTTCGCCGCTGTGGCGAATGAGACGAAAAGCGCGACTCAAGGCTCCGACTTCGCCGGTTTCAGAAATAGAACTTCAACCCAAATTGAATAAACCGGGGATCGTGCGCAGCCTGAGCAAAGCCAAAGGCACAGTTTGAATTCGAGTTGCCGTTCGTGCAGCCAGTCTCTGCCGCTGTTTCATCCAGCCCGTGCTCGGTAGCGATATTTGTGTCGCTAAAGTTACCGGGATTGCTGAACTCCGGATC
>JASICF010000021.1 GCA_030044775.1 Candidatus Sulfotelmatobacter sp.
ACACGAATAATTAGATGCGTGGAACCGGGAATTTGCTACGAGCCCAGTGTAGCAGGAAGTAAGTTAGCAGAGGGGAACGCCCGTCACTTCGGCTGCTATTTTGATCATCGGTCAAACCTGTGAAACGAGCGTTGCGCCTTCGATCAACAATCAGTCAATCGAGACCCGGGAAATCAGGAACACAAACGATCAAGCCGACCCACTCAGCCGTGTGACGGGGCCGAGAATGAACCCGTCGGTAGACGTTGGGCGCCCGCCGAGACCCTTTAGGCATCTCCGCATGGCGGAGCATCGCACACCGGATCCTAGTTCGAGTCGAGCTCCCGTTCATTCTGCATTGGTTCAAATATCGGTGACCCGCCATCACCAACCCCGCAGGCCGGCTTTCACTTGATGATGCTAGGAGAAATCCCAGCACATTGGCAATAGGGAGGCCGTAAATAGTTGGCAGGTGGTTTGCAACCAAAGTAATCAGATTGCAATAATTTCCGGTTGACCGCTCCGGAAATCGAATTTGGTTTTTGCAAGCCATGGCTCCCCGGACAGCGGGAGGCGGATGGGAGGTGTCCTCGGGTTCGAAGATCCGAATACCTTCGGCAGAACCGCTGGCGTGCCGATTTTGCTTTCCCTGCAAAAAAGGCGAGAAGAATCTACAATCGGGGAATCGTGACTTCCACGCCGAATTTATTCAACCGCCCCACCGGCAGTTTTCTTCGCCTTCTGCCCAAATCCGAATTGCACCTGCACCTGGAAGGCTCCATCGAACCGGCAACATTGCTTGAATTACGGGAACGACGCGGCGAACATGTCAGCGCTGCAGAGGTTGAATCGCTCTACCGTTACGACGACTTTTCCGGGTTCCTCCGCGCCTTTAAAAACATTACTGAACACCTGCGCACGCCGGAAGACTACGAAGTCATCACCTACCGGCTGATGCAGCGGCTGAAAGAGGAGAATGTGCTTCATGCCGAGGTGTACGTCTCGGTGGGAGTTTGCCTTTGGCGAAAGCAAAATTTCGACGCGGTTTTCGAAGGCCTGGATCGAGGCCGCCTGCGTGGGGAGCACGATTTCGGTGTCTCCCTGCTGTGGATTTTCGACGCCGTACGGCAGTTCGGGGCGGAAGCGGCACAGACAGTATTTGAGTCAGCGGTCCGGTATCACGACCGCGGAGTGGTTGGAGTTGGCATCGGCGGCGATGAGCAGAAAGCACCGCCGGAGCTATTTCGCGATTGCTATGCCTGGGCCGCCGATCATGGCATGAGACTTACAGCCCATGCGGGGGAGACCGGATCGCCCGAATCAGTTTGGGGTGCATTAAATCTGCGGGCAGAACGCATTGGACATGGACTCACGGCATTTCACGATCCCGACCTGGTCGAAGAATTGGCGCAGCGGCAGGTTCCCGTAGAAGTCTGCCTTACTAGTAATCTGCGTACGGGGTTATGCCCGAACCTCAATGATCACCCGGCAAAAAGCTATTTTGATCGCGGTGTCATGATTACGCTCAACAGCGACGACCCAGCCATGTTCGGAACAACGCTGGCCCGCGAATATCATGTCGCGCAGCAAACGTTTGGATTCACTGACGAGCATATGCGCGAACTGGCGCGCAATTCATTCGAGGCTTCGTTCTTACCGGCTGAGAAAAAGTGTGAATTCCTGAACCTGTTCGATGCGGCGGCGGCGAGATAGACATTGGTTTTGATCGGCGATTTTCAATTCTGATTGCGCGCTTTGCCGGCGGATTGTTTAGTTCATCCCGTCGGAAAAATCGTCACCTGGAAGTCGACAATCGGCAATTCATTACCGGCCTCTGACCACCCACTGATGTTGCACATCGGCATCGTCGCCTGCAGTACGGAAGGAGCCGCGCTCTGTTACCGCACCATCTCACTTGAGGGTGCGCGGATGCTCGGTCCGCATGATCACCCTCAAGTCTCTCTGCATTCGCATTCGCTGGCAAAATATATGCAATTTGTTCGCGCCAACGATTGGGCTGGCGTAGCCGAGTTGATGATGTCTTCGGCAGAGAAACTTGCTCGCGCCGGCGCCGATTTCCTGATTTGCCCGGACAATACCATTCACCAGGCTTTTGATCTGGTGGAACACCGCTCACCGAGGCCCTGGCTGCATATTGCCAGAGAAGTGACAAACGAAGCGCGGCGGCGAAATTTCAAGCGTCTGGCAGTTCTCGGCACAAAGTATCTGATGGAGGGGCCGGTTTATCCGGAGGCATTGCAGACGGCGGGCATCGACTATCGCGTTCCCGCGAAAGAACAGCGTGAGCGCCTCGACCAGATCATCATGGACGAACTGGTGAATGCCCGGTTCCTACCGCATTCGCTTGCGTATTACGTGGAAGTGATTCGCTCGTTGCAGGAGCAAGGGTGCGACGCAGTCGTCCTCGGCTGTACAGAGATTCCACTGTTGGTGACGCCGGAATCATCGCCGTTGCCGGCACTGGACTCCACGCGCTTGCTGGCAAAAGCTGCGGTACGCAAAGCGGTGGAGGGATAGCCGGCTGGATCGCCGATTTCACGATGCAAAAACTCAAATTCCGCCAACTTCTCGGTATCTATTCGATTATTCGGCTCGCCCACGACGAAACCGTTCCCGGCTGGGCTGCGCGAGGTCAGTTCGTTTCAATTACTCGGACTAACGAGGAACTCTCGGTCGTTTGCCCGATCGACAATGTCCCGGAGGACATCGATCCCGGACCGCGCTGGAGATGCCTCAAGCTCGAAGGCCCATTTCCGTTTTCGCAAACCGGAGTGCTGCTGTCTTTCATTGAGCCGCTGTCGAACAACAGCGTGCCAATCTTCGTGATCTCGACCTACGACACGGATTACGTGCTGGTGCAGGAAGAATACGTGGGATTTGCTCTTGGGGCGCTGCAAAAGGCAGGGCATGAATCCTTGGGTATGAACGATCCAGAGCTTGGAAATGCCGCTTACTCGCCTTAATCCTCCAAGCAATGGAACCCACACTGCTCTTTGTGATCGTCCGTGTTTTAATAGAGGTAACAAAAGCTCATGCCCTCATTATTGACATCCGCTCGCCGCCGAGCCAAAGCTCTGCACCGCAATCTGCGCGGTGCGGCGATGGCTGCCCGGGCACTCGCATCAACCGATCATCCTCTGCTCGCGCACATCATTCCCGTGCGCCGCTGCAATCTGGCCTGCACCTACTGCAACGAGTTCGACGATTTCTCGAAACCCGTTCCGACCGAAGAAATGTTTTTGCGCGTCGACAAGCTGGGGGCGTTGGGAACATCCGTCATCACGATTTCCGGTGGAGAGCCATTGCTGCATCCCGATCTGGACGCGATTATCCGGCGTATTCGAGCCAACGGAATCATTGCCGGATTGATCACCAACGGGTATCTCCTGGTCGCCGAGCGCATCCAGCGGTTGAACCGCGCCGGACTCGAATGGCTGCAGATTTCCATCGACAACGTAAATCCCGACGATGTTTCGAAAAAGAGCCTGAAAGTTCTCGATAAAAAACTGCAACTGCTCGCCGAGCACGCCGAGTTTCACGTGAATATCAATTCAGTTGTAGGCAGCGGCATCACTCATCCTCAGGATGCGCTGACCATTGGCAAGCGCGCCGTCGAACTCGGGTTTAGTTCGACCATCGGGATCATTCACGATGGCAGCGGCCAGTTGCAGCCGCTGGGCGAAGAAGAGCGCAGGATCTACCACGAGATGAAATCGATGGAGAAGCGCAGCTTTACCCGCATCAACGCTTTCCAGGACAACATCGCGCAGGGTCTGCCGAACAATTGGCGATGCCGGGCCGGGGCGCGCTATTTATATATCTGCGAAGACGGCCTGGTGCACTACTGCTCGCAGCAGCGTGGATATCCCGGGGTTCCCCTCGCGACGTACACACGCGACGATCTGCGCCGCGAATATCTCACCCAAAAAGGCTGCGCGCCGCACTGCACGGTTTCGTGCGTGCATCAGGTTTCGATTTTCGATGGCTGGCGCGCTCCACAGCAAACCGCGCCGCCGGTTGCCGTGGAGACCCGCGGGCTTGTGCAGATCAAATAATTCGCTGCCCCGGCGGTGTCAGTGTTTCTTCTGCGCGCTCGGCGGCACAATCCCGTTGAGACGGAGATAAATTGCAGCGGTCGAGTAGTGATCGGCCCAGCCGCTGGAAAGAATCAGCGCAGCCATGGCGCGCGGCCCCTGATGGCCTCCGAAGATGTCGATGTTATCGCCCAGTTTGGAGTCATCCATTTTGCCCAAAGCGTCGCTGCAGAAATCAAAAGAGGCCGTTGCTGCGGCCAGCAGCTTGTCTTTCGAATCGGTCTCTTTCGGTTCGTCAACTTTGGGTGCGGGCACGTCGGCAGCTTTTGCGCAAAACGAGTTGTTAAAGCCGATCATGTGTACCACAAGATGCCCAAACGTCATCTGCTCCGGCGTGGGCTTGTAATCGAACTTGTCGGCGGGCATTGCCTCAATGGCTCCCAGCGTGTTGGTGCGTGTCCGGGATAACATCGAGCGCAAGCCGGTCGATACCGGATCCTTGATTGGCTCCGCGTTTTGTGCTGCAGGTGCAGTAGCGGCGATTGCCGACGACGAGAACAAAAGGCCACAGCACAACGCGGCAAAAGATAACCCTGCGAGAACTTGCTTCATATGAAATCTCCTATGCGGTCGAAGCTTTCCAAAAACTGAATTTCGAAAACTGGCCAAATTTCAATTGCGTTAAGTTCCTTAGGCATCAAGCTATGAGAACGCAGAACCCAATGCCGCTCCAATTATGGTGAATACTGCCCACCATCCAAACACAATCGCATACGAAGTCCCTCGCTTTACTTTGCTGACGCAGGTGAACCCGATCGCGGTGAGAACGAGGGTCCAGATCATAAAGATGTCAATTCCCGTCGCAACGCTGTATAAAAATACGTTGTCGGCAGGATTCATGAAATAGCCGGGGTTGGTGGCAACGGGATTCTGAAAACTGAACGAATCCGGGTTCATGCCCGCGGCAACAGAAAGCAAGGCAAGCAAAGTCTTTAGCAGCAGTGGCAGCCCTGCGTAGACAACGATAGCAAGCGACACCTTGAACGAAACATCCGCTCCGGCCGCCACTTTGAATGTGGCGAACAGCGCCAACGCGATGATCAGCCAGAAAAAGAGGGTGATGGCCGGAAAGGCGTACGAGATAATCGCCGTAATTTTTGCTCCGGCTTCCAGCCTTTGCTCTCGCTGATCGGGCGGCAGGTTCTCCAGGCGAGCTTGCGCCTTGGGTTGAGCCTGCATCTGGTTTTCCATAATCTTGCGAAAGCCGATTTTCTGGCCCGCCACGTAAACGAACAAGGTGGAGACCACGACCATTAGCAGAAACGGTGCCCACCAGGCCGCGCAGCGGCGCAGATCGGTGAAGGTTTTCGAGGGTGCAACAAAAGTGTCGATGATACGCACGGTTTGGGAGAGTGCTGGTTGTGATTCCGGCACAGAAGCAGACACGGGCGGGAGCGGGGCGGTGGCCATGACGCCTCCTGCAGACAGAGAATAAGGACGCGAAGGATTCTAGTCCTCCATTGGGGTGAGCACAAGGGCGGTAGCCGGCCCGCTGAAAGGAGCTGCCGCCCATCCGAGGCTCCGCATTCATCGCTGACAAAACCTACTCCGAAAGAATCTGTTGGCGCACCGCAACGGCTGAGCCGCTTACTTCATTCGGAGTGTTGCTGCTGTTAAAA
>JASICF010000273.1 GCA_030044775.1 Candidatus Sulfotelmatobacter sp.
TCCGCATCGGCTCCACCTCCCCCGGCCAATATCAAGATCGCGCCTTTTTCCGACTGGGATTGGACCTGGCTTAATGGCAACCCCCGAACCAAAGAGGCGGCTTTCGATTCGAAGTTTTTCACGCCGGAAATTCGTGCCGACGTCAACTATACCTACGATTTCAACAAACCTGTTGACGACTCGATGGGCGGGTCAAGTGAGATATTTCGCTCGAATGAAGTTCAGTTGGCGCAGCTCGGCGTTGGGGGCGATTTTCACTATGACAATGTTCGAGCGCGGCTGATGACCCAGTTCGGCATGTATTCGGAAACCACGCCGCGTAATGATCCCAGTCCGGCGAAAGGTCAGTGGGATCTCGATACGGCGTACCGGTACATCTCAGAGGCGTACGGCGGCTACCACATTAACGCTCTCGATGGAATCAACGTCGACGCCGGTATTTTCATGTCCTACATCGGCCTTTTCAGCTACTACAACTTCGACAACTGGGCTTACCAGCCCTCGTACGTCTCGTCAAATACTCCGTGGTTCTTTAATGGCGTCCGAGTACAAATCTTTCCCAACCCTCATTTGAAAATCGAGCCGTGGTTCATCAATGGGTGGCAATCGTACGGTTCGGCCAACTCACGAAAAGGTCTCGGCGGACAGATTAAGGCCACGCCATATCCGTGGATGAACATCATTTCGAACAACTATGGGTTGGGCCACGACGATCTTTACGTTCCAAATCGTGGACGCATTCACACCGACGACAGCGTCGAAATCAAATACTTCGATCACCCGGAGAACCGTCTCGACAAGATGGCGTTTACTTTCACCGGCGATATGGGCTGCGAGTTTGGCCCGAGCACGACCACTTCAGCTGGTGTTTATTTACAGGGGGTCGGCTGCCACGGCGACACCAGGGATCCGAAATCCGTCGGCGGCGATCATTTCGGCCCGGGAATTGATCCCAAGCAAAGCTTCATCGGCTTTATGTTGTACAACCGCATGTGGTTCCACAGGGACCGGTATGGGTTGACCATAGGCGGCGGCGCAATCAACAACCCCGGCCGTTACCTGGTTCTGGACCCGCCAATCAATGGCGAGACCGCAGAGTCGGCGGCAATTAATGCTCCCTACTTCACGGGAAATCCCAGCGACCCATTCAAAGCGTGGGACAGCTCGATTACCTTCGACTACATGCCCAGCCAATACATCACTTTCCGTTGGGAGTACGATTACCGCCATGCCAGCGTGCCCTACTGGACGGGAGCCGGCGGAATTACTCCGCCCGGTTCCGGCGGTGTGCCGTACACCAACAATGGGTATCCGCAATTTTTCGCCTGCAACAATGGAAATTCGTCCATGCAACTTGCGCTGGGCGCGGCGCAAACCTCCTGCGCGGCCCAGGGCAGCACGGTATGGTTCCCGGACTTGAGACGGGACGAACAGTTTGTAGATTTCGACATTCTCGTCAAGTTCTAGCAATTGGAGAAAACGATGGAAGACATTCTTTGGGTCGCAATCACGATCGCTTTTTTCGCTTTGTCGATTGCTTACGTGCGCTTCTGTGATCGCGTGAAATAAGACTCGATGAATATCGAGTGGAATCGGAGAGTAACGATATGAGTTGGGAATCGATCATCATGCTCATCATCAGCGCGTTGACCATGATCTACCTGTTCTACGCGCTGCTGCGCCCGGAGAAGTTCTGATATGACGATCAACGGTTGGTTGCAGATTCTGTTTTTCCTCGCGCTGGTTTTTCTCGTGACTAGGCCAATGGGCGTGTACATGGCGCGTGTGTTCAACCACGAGAAGACTTTCATGGACCCGGTGATGCGACCCATCGAACGTGTGATCTATCGCCTGACCGCGGTCGACGAGAATCACGAGATGCGCTGGACCGAGTACTGCATCGCGATGCTTCTGTTCAGTGCGGTCTCGATGATCGTGCTCTATGCCATCCAGCGCCTGCAGGGAGTGCTGCCGTTTAACCCGCAGAATTTTGCTGGCGTTACGCCCAGGCATCTTGCGTTTAACACTGCGGCGTCGTTTACCACCAATACCAACTGGCAGGTCTACGCGGGTGAATCGACGATGAGCTATTTCACCCAGATGGCGGGCCTTGCGTTTCACAACTTTATCTCAGCCGCTACCGGCATCGCTCTCGCGATTGCGTTCATCCGCGGCATTGCCCGCCGCCAGATGCAAACCATCGGCAATTTCTGGGTCGATATGGTTCGCAGTTGTCTTTGGGTATTGCTGCCTGTTTCGATCATTGGTGCGCTGGTCCTTGTGTCGCAGGGCGTGATCCAGAACCTGCGGCCATACGATAAAGCGGCGCTGATCGAACCGATGCAGGTGCAAAAGACCGGTCCCGACGGCAAACCCATGGTTGGACCAGATGGCAAGCCCGTCATGGACACGGTCACCCAGCAGACTATCGCTCAAGGTCCGGTTGCGTCGCAGGAGATTATCAAGGAATTCGGCACAAATGGCGGCGGCTTTTTCCAGGCCAACAGCGCCCATCCGTTTGAAAATCCAACGCCGCTGACCAATTTGATCGAGATGCTCGCAATCTTCACGATCGGCGCCGGCCTTACCTACACGCTTGGCCGCATGACAGGCTCGCAACGCCACGGCTGGGCAGTGTGGGCGGCCATGGCAATTCTATTCATGGCTGGCTGCGTCGTCGCTTACTGGGCGGAGGCGCGCGGTAATCCGATGCTGGCAGGGGTGGATCAAAAAGTCACTGCCTTACAGCCCGGCGGAAACATGGAAGGCAAGGAAGTTCGCTTCGGAATTTCCAACAGTGCCCTCTTTGCGACCGTTACCACAGATGCAAGCTGCGGGGCGATTACCGGCCAGTTCGATTCATTTACGCCTCTCGGCGGAATGGTTCCGCTCGCCAACATCATGATGAGTGAAGTGATCTTCGGGGGCGTGGGTTCCGGGCTTTACGGCATGCTGGTCGATGTTGTACTTGCGGTCTTCATTGCGGGTTTGATGGTCGGCCGTACGCCGGAATACCTGGGGAAAAAAATCGAGGCCTATGACGTCAAAATGGCGATGTTGTTCGTTCTCGTGTTTCCGCTGGTTATTTTGACATTCGCTGCAATCTCTGCCGTCAAGCCTTTCGGGATCGCGGGTATTTCGAATCCCGGTCCGCATGGATTCACGGAGATTCTTTATGCATTCGTGTCGGGAGCGGGCAATAACGGCTCTGCCTTCGCGGGATTGACAGCCAATACGCTGTGGTACGACACCGCCATCGGTTTCGACATGCTGCTGGGCCGGTTTTTCATGATGATTCCTATGCTGGCCATCGCCGGTAATCTCGCCCAGAAAAAATATGTTCCACCCTCGTCGGGGACGTTCCCCGTAACTACGCCTTTGTTTACCGTGCTGTTGATCGGCGTAATTCTCATTGTCGGAGCGCTCACTTTCTTCCCGGCGGTGAGCCTGGGACCGCTGCTTGAGCATCTGCTCATGGCCGCGGGTAAGACTTTTTGAAGGACCTTTTATGTCAATGATGCAAGCCTCTGTTTCCGAAGTGCAATCGGTCAACCTCGGCCCCTCGCCACGGCGACATAAAAAGAAAGCGGTGTGGGAGTGGAAGATTGTGCGGCGCGCAGTCTGGGATGCGATTTTGAAGCTGAATCCGCGCACCATGATGGCGAATCCCGTCATGTTCGTGGTGGAAATCGGCAGCGTCATCACCACGGCGCTGCTGTTCCGCGGTGTCACAGATTTCAAGTTCAACCTGCAGATTACCCTCTGGCTGTGGTTCACGGTGGTCTTTGCCAATTTTGCCGAAGCAATGGCCGAAGGCCGCGGCAAAGCGCAGGCCGACGCGTTGCGCCGCGCCAAAGCTGAAACGATGGCGAACCGCCTGCTGCCCGATGGCAAGGTTGAAACAATCCCCGGATCGAAGCTGCGTTGCGGAGATATGTGCCTGGTTGAGGCCGGAGAATTCGTTCCCGGCGATGGCGAGATTGTCGAAGGTGTTGCATCGGTAGACGAGTCGGCGATCACGGGCGAATCCGCGCCCGTGATTCGCGAGGCTGGCGGAGATCGCTCTGCGGTCACCGGCGGGACGCGCGTGCTATCGGACTGGATCAAAGTAAAAATCACTTCTAACCCCGGAGAGACGTTTCTCGATCGCATGATCGCGCTGGTGGAAGGCGCTGAGCGCCAGAAAACGCCAAACGAGATCGCGCTCAATATTTTGCTCGCGGGTTTGACCATTATCTTCTTGCTTGCCGTAGTTACGTTGCAGCCGTTTGCCATTTACTCCGGCTCCCCGCAGACGGTCTTTGTGCTCGTTTCGTTGCTGGTGTGCCTGATTCCGACGACCATCGGCGGTCTGCTTTCAGCCATCGGAATTGCTGGTATGGACCGTCTTGTTCAGCACAACGTGCTTGCCATGTCGGGCCGCGCAGTCGAAGCGGCCGGCGACGTGAACACTCTGCTTCTCGACAAAACCGGAACGATCACGCTGGGTAACCGCCAGGCCACCGAATTCGTAACGGCTCCGGGAGTGACTGAAGCGACACTCGCCGATGCGGCACAGCTTTCATCGCTTGCCGACGAAACGCCAGAGGGCCGATCGATTGTCGTGCTGGCAAAAGAGAAATATGGCTTACGAGGGAGGGAAGTAGGATCGCATGACGCCGAGTTCATTCCGTTCAGCGCGATGACGCGAATGTCCGGCGTCAATCTCGATGGCCGCTCGATCCGCAAAGGGGCCGCCGATGCAATCGCCAAATATCTGGAAGAGCAGGGAAGCTCGCTTCCCAAAGAAGTGCGGGAAAGCGTCGATACCATTTCGCGCTCCGGCGGCACGCCCCTGGTAGTCGCCGAAAATAATCGCGCACTCGG
>JASICF010000274.1 GCA_030044775.1 Candidatus Sulfotelmatobacter sp.
AGCCGGCATCAAAGAACACGACGTGATTCAGTCGATGAACGGCGCCGAGGTCGACAGCAAGAGTCAATTGCAGCGCATGATTCATGAGACTCCGCCGGGGCGTACCGTAACCCTGGTTCTAAGCCGCGATGGGCAGCCAGTAACGGTGAAAGTCCAACTGGCCGACCGGCGCTCGGAATTTCATGTTGCGAAAGACAAGGATGACGGCGACTTTCATTTCGAGATGCCGCCGATACCGAACATAGACGTAGACATTCCGAATTTCGCTGTTGTCGTGGTGCAGTCCTCGGCCCGCAGCGGCCTGATGGTGGAAAATCTAACGCCCCAGTTGGCGGAGTTCTTCGGCGCAAAGGATGGAAAAGGAGTTCTCGTCAGATCGGTCGAAAAGGGTAGCCGGGCCGATAGGGCGGGGCTTCGGGCCGGCGATGTAATTGTTCGCGTGGGCGATCAGGCGGTTCACGATACCAGCGACTTCACTCATGTTTTCCACGTGCGCAGTGCCGGCTCGGTAAACGTGGAACTCATTCGCGACAGAAAACCTCAGACTCTCACCATCTCGCTGCCCGAACGCAGAGATTCTGGCAGCGTGTTGCAGGAAAGTTTCGATACGCCCGAAATGGATGCCCAGAGCCGGATGCAACTGACCGAGATGCAAGACCAGATTGCCCGGCTGCGCCCTCAAATGGAACTGGCGGAGCAGGAGATTAGAAAGTCGTCGGAGGAAATGCGTAAGTCGATCTGCGAAAGAAGCAGACAGATGGAAGAGCAATCCCTCAAGATGCGCCAGCAATATCGGGAAGAACTGCGAAAGAGCGAGGAAGAGATGCGGAAGCAGATAGAACAGTTCCGGCGCGAGATGCCGCATTGGCTCGACATCTGATTCCTGTTCCTGCCGGCTCGACCCTACAGTCCGGCCCCGTGGGCGCGTGAAGCGACTCCGAGGCAGACCCGGTTTCGCCCTGCCTGCTTGGCAGCGTAGAGTGCGTTATCGGCCGCTTTTACCAGTTCATCGCGGGTCGTGCCCTGATCGGGGAATGCGGCTGCTCCAGCGCTGATGGTCACGGTGCGCGGCACGCCGGGGAACTGCCAATCCGCTACCATCTTGCGCAGCTTTTCCGCGATGTTCACGGCATGTTGCGCGCTGGTCTGTGTCAACAGGATGGCAAACTCCTCGCCGCCATAGCGGCACACTACGTCGATCTTGCGCACCTGCTGATGAAATAGCGATGAAACCTGGCGCAGAACTTCGTCCCCCAACACGTGCCCGAACTCGTCATTCAGCCGCTTGAACTGGTCGATATCCGCCATGATGACCGCCATCCCCGTACCGTAGCGGCGGGCGCGCTCAATTTCTTCCAGGATGCGCAACTCAAAAAACCGCCGGTTGAAAATGCCGGTCAGGCCGTCAAGATATGCCAGTTGCTTGACGCGCTCGACATAGTGGGCGTTCTGGATGGCTGTGGCGCAAATGTCGGCGACCGATTCCAATGATTGCAAATCGCCGTCGCGAAAAGCATCCGACTGTGAACTGTCGAGAGCGAGAACTCCCAGGCTTTGCCCGAACGACACCAGAGGAATGCGTATGCGCGAGGCCGATTCTGCGAAAAACTTGGTAGCCGGAGCGCTGGTCAAATCGCTTTCGATTCCCGTACGATTGCCCGCGAGTATGCTGGCCCACGGCTCATTTCCGACCGGGAACCGGCCTCCTTGGGGAATGTGCAGGGTCAGGGTCCCATGATGGGCGCGGAGTACGAGATCGTTCTCTTCTCTCAGGAAGAGTGAGACGTGCGAGACCCGGAAAGCATCCTGAACCAGTTCGCAAACGCGCCGCAAGAGTTCTTCCAGGTCGAGAACCGCTGTGGTTTGTTGCGCGATAGCGTTGATCGCCTGCAACTGCCGCGCCCGCTGCCGCTCGAGAGAGTAGAGATGCGCATTTTGCAGCGCGATAGACGCCTGGTTTGAAAAAAGTGTCAAAAGATCGATGGTTTCATCGTCGAAATGGTTGGCGCGTTCGCTTTGGCAATCGAGCACTCCCACTACTTCGTCGCGCAGCATAAGCGGAATCGCAAGCTCGGAGTGAGTTGTTTTGGCGGAGCAGAAATATCGCTCATCCTTGCTGACATCCGGGGCATACACCGGTTGCTTCTTGACCGCCGCTGCTCCGGTTATTCCGTGCCCGAGAGGCAGACGTATCGTATCCTGGCCTGTGTCCCAGCCAATCTGCGAGCGGACATACAACTCCTGCGACTGCCGGTCGAGCAGCATGATCGCCACGTTGCGCAGATGGAAATAGTCGTGCGCGATGCCCAGGATCCGCTGCAGCACCTCGTCCAGATCGAAGGTGGAGAGCACGGCCTGGCCCGCATCATACAAGACCGCGATTTTGTTCATTGGCTTTAGGGAGTATGGTAACGTGCTCTGCCTGCCTGGGCAGGTTCCGAAAGTAACAAGGCGCGAGTTGGCGTTATTTCCACTTTCGCGCCGTCCGGATTAGTCCATAGGCGACTACGCACAGCCAGAAATCGACCACCAGGCCCCAATCCAGCTGAAACGGGCGGTGACGAGGGAGATGAAACGAGGGACCGACAAAAAAGTAAGCAAGATTGCCGAGAATAACTGCGAAAAGAGCTTCGATCAGACTCACAGTGATCGAAGCTTTGGTGGGCGTATTCATACGCTGTAACTGCTAACATTCCAAGGAACTCTGATGCTCGAACTTACAACGCCGGTACAGTACGTAAAAGGAATTGGCCCAAAATTATCGGAGATCCTTGCCACCAAGGGCATTGCCACCGTGGGCGATTTGCTCCATTATCTGCCCTTTCGTTACGAAGACCGTCTGAACCCACGCGGAATCGCCGAATTGCGGCCGGGCGAAATGGCAACGGTCATCGGCGAGGTCCGCAATTCAGGATTGTTTCGGACGCGGCGAATGCCGATTTTTCAGCTTACGGTTGGCCAGGGAAGATC
>JASICF010000275.1 GCA_030044775.1 Candidatus Sulfotelmatobacter sp.
GCATAACCTCCGCGAATCGCCGTTTTGTCACTGCCGCTGGGTTTCCAGGCAAATCCGATTCGCGGCTCTAGCGCTGTTTTATCGAATTGAATCCCCACATCGCCATTCGACGGGATGCAAATTGTGCAACCGGCCAAGGCCGGGCTGCCTTTGGGCACGTACCATTTGAGATTTGCAATATTGTAATTCGCCTGGCGATTCTCAACCTCGGTTTCCGGAGTCGCGATGGCCCAGGCGAAGCCCAGATTCAAAGTAAGATTTGGCGTAACGCGCCAATCGTCTTGCACGAAGGGGCGGACCAACTTCCAGCGCCGGCCGGTGGTTGCGCCCAGGAATGTTTGGTCGTGCGCGGCAAAATCTCCCATGCTCCCTAAAAGAAGATCCCCAATGTCATCGCCGGTGGCAGCGCCGTCTTCGGCGACGAACCCATCCTGAAAAGCGTTGTTTCTCACATTCATTTCTTCAGCTCGATAGGTCGCGCCGAAACGAATGTTGTGCTTGCCGCGAATCAGATCCAGCACGTCGGAAAGCGAGTAAACGTTGGTGCCTCCCTGATAGGGCGCATACCCGCGATCTCCAACCGCGTAGTAACTCGTCATATCGAACGAAGTCAGGCCGCAGCTTTCGCAGTCTTTGGTCGATTGGTTCAGGCTCGCGGGATAGCCGGTGATGCTGTCGCAGGTTGATCCTAAATCGGCTCCGGGAATACCGAGAATCGCCGCTTCGCAACTTCCTGTGCCGAAGGAAAGGATGTGATTGAAGATGCGGCTGTAGCCGACCGTCGCCTGGTTGACCGCATTTCCCGAGAACACGTGGGTTTCCGTGACCACCGCGTTGCGTCCGTGATTGTTGATGTGCTGATTGCTGCCAAACGCGTTGGCCTCCGACCAGGTCGGCGATCCGCCGGGTACAAAGTTCGTAGCCTGGTCGTAGCTGAATCGCGCGAAGGCGGAGTCCTTAACGGAAAAATTGTGATCCAGCCGAATGTCCCAAGTGGCTTCATTCAGTTTTCGCGTGGGCTGATCCACGTAGTTGTAACCCACAGAACCGACAGCATTCGGCGCGGGATATAAAGCGATCACCTTGGCGGCTACCGGATTAACCAAGGCCGCAGGAATGATGTCGCAATTGGTGCCCGCCGCTTGCGCACCGGTGCTCCCATTGACCGGTTCTGGCGTAGTTGTCCCAGGCACGCATTGGAAATCCTTGTTAGTTCCGGTCGCATACGGGTTCGTAAGCTGCACGCCAAACGGATTGTTGGTGAAATCGTAATTTCCCGCTGCATTCGGCGTCGTCATCGATGTCGTGGGCACGTATCCTGTGAACGGCACGCCTTCGCGCTGCATCTTCGCCTGGTAATCGAGGAAGAAGAAAGTCTTGTCTTTCTGGATCGGCCCGCCGAGCGAACCGCCGAACTGATTCAGATTGAATTTTTCCTGCGTGTGAGTGAAGTAATTGTCGGCATCGAGATCGGTGTTGCGGAAAAATTCAAACAGAGAACCGTGCCATTGGTTCGATCCTGATTTCGTCGTAACCAATACTGTAGGACCCGCGCGCTCGCCATACTCGGCGGAATAGTTGTAAGTGAGAACCTTGAACTCCTGAATGTCGTCGATATCGGGGAAGATCGCAATGCCGCCTTCGTCAAGCTGATTGTTGTCATTGCCGTCGAGCAGCCAGTCGGTCTCCTGCTCGCGCGATCCTCCGACAGAAAGCGAAAACGATCCCCGCGTAGCCGCTTCGCTGCTGGCCGCATTGGTAAAGAAACTCACCGGACTGGTTGAGGAGGTTGTGCCCGGGGTTAGCGTTGCCAACTGCACGAAGTTGCGGCCGTTCAGCGGAAGATCGGCTACCTGCTGGGAAGTAATCACCTGTCCCAATGACGGATTGGCGGTCTCGACGGCGACCTCGGTTGCGTTCACCTCAACGGTCGAACTCACCGACGCCGGGCTCAGAGTGAAATCGACTTCGCGATGTTCGTCAACCTGCAGCCGGATGTCATGCTGCTCGCTGGCCTGAAAGCCGGACGATTCCACACGCAGCGTGAAGCTCGTCACCGGCAACAGCGGAATCAGGTAGTGGCCCGAATCGTCCGTCTTTGTCTCGCGCACCAGGCCTGTGCTCTGCGATGTCGCGCGCACGGTCGCGCCTGAGATGACTGCGCCGGCTTTATCGGTAACCGTCCCGGCAAAACTGCCGGTAGCCTGGCCGTGCGCAAGCGGCGAAAACACAAAAGCAAAAGCGCAAAAAACACCGACAAACAACGCCCGCTTATTCAGCATTGAAGCCCCTTTCGATGCTGCAACCCCGAGTCGCGTGAATGTCTTTGATCCGTTGAAAAATTTGGAAGGAATATAACCGTAGCCTTATAAATTGGCGCGTGTTCCGAAGTCAAGAATTTTCCGCGGAACACCAGACTGGACAAGCCTCGGCACGAACTAAAATTCCTGTTTTTTGCAAACCCGCAACCGGAATTTGCCGCCGGCGATCGCGCGGCTGACTTGAAGATTGGCAAACGCTCAGCCTCCACTACTTCGCGGCTCGACTCGACCACTCCGCATCGAAAGCTTCACGCTTGTAAAAAGACTTCTGCGTTCCCACGCCTGTTGTCGACATTGCGGCGTACAGATTTGCCCGCCGTACCGCTTCCAGTTCCGGCAATCCTTCCGCAAGAAAAACAGCGAAACTGCCGATGAACGCATCGCCCGCGCCGGTGCTGTCGATGCTTTTCACGCTGAACGGAGGCACATGCTCGCTCACGCCCTTGCCCGCGAGCAGCGACCCGTTCGCGCCCAGCGTGACAATGATTCGCTGAATACCTCCCGCCATCAACTTTTCCGCGCAGCGTCTCGCGTCTTCAACATTCTTTACCCCAACTCCCGTAATAGTCTCGGCTTCACTTTCGTTGGGAACGAAATAATCCAGCCCAGCCAGCGCACTCAAGTCGACGGCTTGCGCCGGCGCCGGATTCACAATGCAGCGAATCTTATGCTTCCGCGCAAACGCAACCGTGTAATAAACCGTCTCCAATGGAATTTCAAACTGAAGAATGATGCAATCGCAGGTGCGCAAAGTCTCCGCCGCGGTATCGACGTCGGCAGCCTTCATGGCGTCGTTCGCGCCCTTCACCACAAGGATTCGGTTCTGCCCATTCGGCTCGACAAAAATCGGAGCCACGCCGCTCGATAATCCTTCGACTTGTTTCACGTGCGCGGCGTCGATGCCCAGCTTCTTGAAGTTCTCGATCGTCGCCGGCCCGAACAAGTCGTTGCCAACCCGCGCCACCATGAACACGTCCGCGCCACAGTAACGCGCCGCCACAGCCTGGTTTGCGCCTTTGCCGCCGAATCCCAGATCGAATTTCTGCCCAAAAATGGTTTCTCCCGGCTTGGGGAAACGGTCGGTAAAAGTCGTAAGATCGATGTTGGCGCTTCCAACTACAGCGATGCGAGGGCGTCGAGCCATTTAGTCTTCAGACAAAATTTGCCGCAAGTTGCGGGAACCCGCGAGTCTATTCGGCTCCATTCAGCCATGTCAACGGCGACGACCCTCGATTACCTCCGTTACGGCTGGTAACCGATACACGACTTGCAGAAACTCGCCGTCTGCGGCAGGGTTAGTGCATACAAGCGGGGTTAATTAAGACTTAAACTGTTCTGGATCGGGGGAAATTTTTCATGCGCAGCCGAATCGCCATTCTAATCTCTCTGTTTATGCTCGCCAGCGTCAGTTGGGGCCAGCAGCCCGCGGCGAGTGCTCCTCCTTCCAACACGGATCAGAGCATGCCCGGCATGGATATGTCGGGTCACGATATGTCTGGCATGAAAAACATGCCCGCCGACTCGGCCGACAAAGAAGCCGACAAAGACAGCGACGCCAGCGCCAATGCCATGCATTCCATGGAAGGCCACATGGATATGGGGCCGCACATGAAGATGACCGAGCTCCGTCCCATGAAGCCGGGCGATGCCGAGCGGGCGCAGGCTGTGGTCGACGCGGCCCGAACGGCCGCCAACAAATATCTCGACTATCACGTTGCGCTCAACGACGGATTCAAGATCTTCCATCCGGAAATTCCTCAGAAGATCTACCACTTCACCAATTATTCTTATGGCTTCGAAGCCTTCATGCGTTTCAATCCCCAGCATCCGACTTCCTTGCTCTATGAAAAGCATGGCGACGATTACAAACTGGTCGGCGTAATGTACACTGCGCCCAAGCGTTTCACCGAAGATGATCTCGACCAGCGCATCCCGCTCAGCATTGCGCAATGGCATGAGCACGTGAATTTCTGCCTCGCTCCTCTGATATACCGCAATGAATATCTGCAGCCTCATCCGCGCTTTGGCTTGCGAGGATCGATCACCACGCAGGAAGCGTGCGACGCTGCCGGCGGCACTTTCCGTCCAGTCGTCTTCAACTGGATGGTTCACGTCTATCCCTTCGAGAAGGATCAAGCAAGTATCTGGTCGGTTGAGCGGCAGCACGGCGACGCCGACAAAGATTAAGCGCTGTGACAGGTGCCACATCTGCCTGTTTTTTGCACGTCCTCGATTAACGTCAGCGAAACCGATCGCAATCCCATCGCGCGGCTGGCTTGCTGTAGGCTGACTAACCTGCCTGGTTCGTGAGCTGACCACCTGATATCCCGCCGAAATTTTTCATTCCTGCGAATTTCCGCAATGTTTCCAGACAAAACAACTGGCACCTGTTCCCAAAACAATGCCGGCGGATTGCTGCTAACCGGCCCACGCGAGCTTCGTCAAAATATGAAGAACGGAAATGATGCAGAGCGCAAGGAGTCCGGAACAAAATTTTCAGAGGATTTATGGAACTTCTCAAACCGCTTCTGCGTAGTGAATCATGAAAGCTGATTACGAAAGTTGAGGAAATTAATCGGGAGTTTTCGGAAGTAACGGCAACCTCGATTTACATCGGGGTTGCTGCGTGGGGCAAGACTTTCAACGGGGGTTCGGGGGATTCGCTCACGCTCGGTTTGGCGGCCCAGGTGAGAAAATCCCCGCGTAAGCCGACCAGGCCTTGCGGCCGGTCTGCTGAACCCCGACGGCTGCATTGTAAGGCGATTCGCGGCAAAACACCACGTTTTCTCGCAAGTCGTGAACCGGGCCGCCTCAAACGTCCCCGAACTCGACCGGGGAAGAAAGAGGAATGCTCATGAAGTTCGCGACAGTTTCAAAAGTTTTTGGAATCGCGCTCGCGCTGTTGCTGGCCACTGGCGCTTTCGCTTCAACTGCCAACAAAGCCAATCTCGAGCTCAACAACTCCGTCATCCTGAACGGCACTACGCTCAAGGCGGGCGACTACAAAGTTCAGTGGGAAGGCACTGGGCCTAATGTTGAACTCAGCATCCTGCAGGGCAAGCATGTCGTTGCCAAGACGTCGGCCCATGTGGTCGATCTGCCGGCTCCCGCGGTGAATGACGCTGCCGTCACCATGAAGAGCGACAGCGGCCCCAACTCGCTGACCAGCATTCGCTTCCAGGGCAAAAAATTTGCTTTGGATCTCTCCCAGGAAAGCGACGGAATGCAGGGCGGATCAAGCAAGTAGGCGTAGAGCAGGAACGAAAACGCCTGACGAAGAATAAGGGGAAGCCGCAAGGCTTCCCCTTTTTGCTTCCCTTGATCCGATGCCGCAGGGGCTAAAGCCCGATTCTTTTTCGCGCTTGAGCGGCCCGGCTAAAGCCGTGCCCTGATACGAATCCTGACTTGAGCGGCACGGCTAAAGCCGTGCCCTGATACAAATCCTGACTTGATCGGCACGGCTAAAGCCGTGCCCTGATACGAATCCTGACTTGCGCGACACGGCTAAAGCCGTTCCCTAATACAAAATCCTCTACGCGCCCCGATATGAAACAATGACCTGCCCGCCCGTTTTGGAATCGATCTTCAGAAAAAACCGTTTCACTTGTGACGTCTGTCACATCTGCCTGTCGCGGCAATCTTAGATCCGTATCAGGGCACGCCTTCAGGCGTGCCGAAACCGGTAGATAAAGAGAGCGGCTTT
>JASICF010000276.1 GCA_030044775.1 Candidatus Sulfotelmatobacter sp.
GAGATCGTGACCGCTGGCAGATCGCATGGTGATATTCGGGTCGACATTCGGGACCGCGGGAGCGTTTCGCAGTTGTTTCGAGACGTTGGAACTCTGGATGCGATTGTATGTGCTGCCGGCCACGTACATTTCGACCCTCTCAACGAGATGACCTTCGAAAAATTTCAGGTTGGATTGCAGGACAAACTCATGGGGCAAGTGAACCTGGTGTTGGCGGGTCAAGCATCTCTCCGAGACCGCGGCTCTTTTACGCTGACCAGCAGCAGTTGCAGCGAAATTCCGATTCGGGATGGGACCAGCGAATCTATGGTGGACGGCGCGATCGAGAGCTTTGTTCGCGCCGTAGCCATTGAATTGCCCCGCGGATTACGAATTAATGCCGTCAGCCCATCCATACTGCAGGAATCGATGGCGGCCTATGGCCAGTATTTTTATGGTTATGAACCCGTGCCTGGCCGGCGCGTTGTGCTCGCCTACGCCAGAAGTATCGGTGGAGCCCAGACTGGACAAGTCTATAGAGTCTGGTAGGGAAACAGTCGATTGCGCCGTTCGATTTCTGATCGCCAAGCTTTCGCCTGAGGCATTCGTTGAAGTCGGACTGCTCCTCGCGACTTCAGAGAAAAGCGCCGGTGGAGCATGGCTGCGTGCTAGCCAGTCCGTTCTCCGCTGTCCGCTTTACCGAGCAGAAATCGCGAAAATGGGCATAATTCGCAGATTTGTCGGACGGTAACGCGAGGAATTCTCTGCAGTCCAGACTGCGTGGCGGAGCGGGACGGATTCGAACCCACGGTACAGGTTTGAGCCGACAAGTCCCGACGTGTCCGTAAGTTGCAGATAGCAAAAAACTCCCGGAGAATTTCAGGATCAGAGACTGACCCCGACGTTGCAATCAGTGCGGTTTGGATTCGCTATCCATTCGCGAAGCTGAGGGCGAACGGGAGGTGATTCGCAGTCGGAAGTCGTTAGTTGTTGAGAGCTCATTCCCATTGGGAAATCCGCAGCCAGTGACTGCGCGCTTAGCGGGCAGTCACTGCGAACTCTTCTCCAATTTGGTGGGTCGATAATGAGGACCAATTTTGTGAGTCTTGCACAGATTTTCTGCTCACACTCTTTACCAGATAAGGGCTCAAGGACGATGACCTTTCAAGCTTCTCGGGAGCCTCCTTTATTGCCAACTTGCGGATGGCCGACAATCCACCCCTGGAAGCCCGTTCGTTTCCAGAACACAGGTTGTGCATAAGTTCCGACTTGCCACTGCCCATCCAGAGGGCGCGTCCTAACCACTTTGGTCTGCACGTTATAATTCGGCTCACCAATGGCGCTCGCCACCGGCACGAAACTCGGCCCTTACGAAATCCTCTCCCCGCTAGGGGCGGGTGGAATGGGGGAGGTGTACCGGGCACGGGATACGCGGCTGGACCGAACTGTTGCGATTAAAGTTCTGAACTCGCAACTGGTAGCGAATGCTGAGCTGCGCGCCCGGTTTGAGCGCGAAGCCCGTATCGTCTCCCAACTTCAGCATCCGCACATCTGCGTTCTGCACGATGTAGGCAGCGAGGGTGCGACCGAATTCCTGGTAATGGAATTCTTGGAAGGCGAGTCGCTGTCGGATCGCCTGAAGCGCGGTCCGTTGCCGCAAGCGGAACTGCTCAAGATTACTATCCAGATTGCCGATGCTCTGGAAAAAGCGCACCGCGCCGGAGTAGTGCATCGCGATCTGAAGCCCGGCAACGTGATGGTGACTAAACTGGGCGCGAAGCTGCTCGATTTCGGATTAGCGAAGCCGCTGGCAGGAACCGCACCGAGCGGCGTCCGAGGCAGCGGTTCGGCTTCCGTGCTCGCGGCGGCGTTGACCCAGACCAACCCCACCGCAACACCCGGGCGCGCGCTCTCCGCTGCGGGAGCCGTCATCGGCACTGTGCAGTATATGTCGCCCGAGCAGATTCAGGGCATCGAAGCCGATGCCCGCTCAGACATCTTCGCCTTCGGCGCGATGTTGTTCGAAATGGCGACCGGCAAGCGCGCCTTCGAAGGCAAGACACAGTCGAGCATCGTGGGGCAGATTCTCGCGTTGGATCCGCCGTCAGCCTCAACCGTTCGCCCCGAGCTGTCGCCTTCGCTCGATCGCGTGATTCGCGTGTGCCTCGAAAAAGATCCCGACGAGCGCATTCAGACAGTCCACGATCTAAAGCTGAACCTGCAGTCGATCGCGGACGAGAAGTTGTCTGCTGCCGCATCACCACAACCCGGATCGAATAAACGGGAGCGCGTCGCGTGGGCCGCCGCGGTCGTGGCAGCACTCGTGCTGCCGGTGCTGGGCACCATTCTTCTTTATCGTCCGTCGAAACCTGAGCCGGCTATTCGTGCATCCATTGCTCCACCGCTCAATCGAGTCTTTCATCTCGCCGGCGATTTTGCCGGACCCCCGGTCGTGTCACCCGACGGCAAGCTCATCGCCTTCACCGCCGCAGGCACAGAGAGCAGGCTGGAAATCTGGGTCCGCCCCACGGATTCTCTGGAAGCGCACGTGATTGAGGGGACGGAGGGCGCCGTTTTTCCATTCTGGTCGCCCGACAGCCGGTCGCTGGGATTTTTCATCCTGGGGAAATTGAAGAAGGTCGATGTGAATACCGGTTCGGCCGTCGACGTGACCGACGCTCAACAGGGCCGTGGAGGGGCATGGGGAGCGGGTGGAACCATCGTTTTTTCACCCGGGCCGAATGCGGCATTAGTGAAGGTCAGCGCGAACGGAGGCACAGCAGAGCCGTTGACCAAGCTCGACCCGGAGGTGGATTCGCACCGCTGGCCGGTTTTTCTTCCCGACGGCAAGCATTTTCTTTACCTCGCCATCAGTCACGATCCAACGAAGTCAGCCAATGACGCGATTTACTATGCGTCGCTCGATGGCCGCGAGAATCGGCTGTTGATGCGCGCGCAATCGAATGCCGTCTACGGCGAGGGGTTCCTTTTGTTTGGGCGCGGCGACAAACTGCTGGCCCAGAACTTCGATCCGGCCAAGGGAGAGTTAAAGGGCGAGCCGGAAATGGTGGCGAGCGGAGTCATCGACGATCCCTCGACTTGGCACATGGATGCCTCTGTTGCGGAGAACGGGCTCCTGATCTACAGCGGTGGAGCGGTGGCCAGCACCCAGTTGGTGTGGGTGGACCGCAGCGGCAAAGACACTGGGATAGCGGCTGACAACCTAGCCTCCGTCTCTGCCAGCCTTTCGCCGCAAGGCGACCGAGCGGTCTTGCAGATGGAGAGCGGGACGGGTACGGCGGACATCTATGTACTGGACCTGGCCCGCGGTGTGCGGACGCGACTGACCTTCGGGCCAGTCTCCAACGCTGGCCCAAAATGGTCGGCTGATGGGAAATGGATTTACTTTTCGAGTCTGCGCAACGGCCGGTATAGCATTTTCCGCAAACTAGCCGATGGCAGCAGTTCCGAGGAAAGCGTTTTCAGCAGTGATCGGTATGATCTTTTTCCAAGCGACTGCTCTCCGGATGGAAAAACGCTTTTGTTTAGCCAACGCGATGGCGGCGCGAATCCCAGCCTGTGGACTTTGCCTTTAGCCGGGTCGGGCAAAGCGGCGATGTTCATTGATAACGCCCCCGAATATGCGGTGTTCTCACCCGACGGGCGATACGTGGTCTACGAATCGCAAGAGTCCAGACGATGGGAAGTCTATGTCGTGCCCTTTGGCGATCGAAAAGGCAAATGGCAGCTGTCGTCGAGTGGAGGCATCCTGCCGCAATGGAGCCACGACGGAAAAGAAATTCTCTTTGTGGGCATCGAGGGTGCGAAGTATTCACTGCTCTCCGTGCCGGTAAAAGAGCAAGGGGACGGATTGCAACTCGGTGCGCCGCAAGTTCTGATCGACAGCATGGGCAGCATTCCCCTCTTCAATGTTTCTCCGGATGGCAAGAAGATTCTCGTCGAGCGAATCTCGCAACAGGGCAACCAATCGGTGACGGTGGTGACGAACTTTGCCGAGGGGCTGAAGAAGTAGCCGAGAATTGGATGAATCCAGTAGCACACGCTATTCTCAAAGGCAGAAGCAGCATTGCGGCCTGATGACGAGCTAACCGGAAGCAGCTTCCCACTCGCCGAGGATCCAGTCACTATCAAGAGCTCTGAGCAAGTTATAATCGCTCGACAACATGGCGCTCACTTCTGGCACAAAGCTCGGCCCCTATGAAATCCAGTCGCAGCTTGGCGCCGGTGGAATGGGGGAAGTGTATCGAGCGCGCGACGCCCGCCTCGATCGCAGCGTTGCCATCAAAGTTCTGGCTTCGCATTTGTCCAATTCGCCGGAACTCAAGCAGCGTATGGAGCGCGAAGCCCGTGCCATTTCTTCGCTGAACCATCCTCACATCTGCCAGCTCTATGACATTGGCTCGCATGACGGGTCCGACTTCCTGGTCATGGAGTTTCTTGAAGGCGAGACGCTGGCTGACCGCCTGCGTAAAGGCCCGCTGCCGATAGGCGAAATTTATAAGATCGGCATTGCGGTTGCGGAAGCACTCGCTCTTGCCCATCGTCAAGGCATCGTTCATCGCGACCTCAAGCCGGGCAACATCATGCTTACGCCCAGCGGCGCCAAGCTCATGGATTTCGGTCTGGCCAAGCCGCTCGGCCTTGCGCGCGGCTCAGGTTCTTCGGCAGCGCCGCCATCGTTCACCGCTGCTGCCACCATGAGCGGAGCTAGTCCGCTCAGCCCGCTCACCACTGCTGGAACGATCGTCGGCACCATTCAGTACATGTCGCCTGAGCAGATCGAAGGCAAGGAAGCCGATGCGCGCTCGGATATTTTCGCCTTTGGCGCGGTGCTCTATGAAATGACCGCCGGAAAGCGTCCGTTCGAAGGCAAGAGTCAGCTCTCTCTCGCGTCTTCGATTCTCGAAAACGATCCTGACCCGATCTCAACTCTCAAACCGCAAACCGCGCCAGCCTTCGAGCACATTGTCACCACCTGCCTGCAGAAAAATCCTGACGCCCGATTCCTCGCTGCCCACGACATCAAGCTCGAAGTGCAGTGGATCGCGTCAGACAAGTCCACCTCACAAAAGCCCGCTGCCGAAGCGGCTTCCGTTCCAGCCGCGAAGCGACGCCCGCTGCTCTGGATCGCCTTAGCCTTCGCCACCCTTATCGTCGGAGCTGTTGGCGGATATTTTCTCCACCGCCAAGCTCCAATCCAATCCACCCGCACCGTCATCAACGCGCCGGAGAACACGCACTTCAGCCCGACCGGCGACACCGCTGGTCCTGCCGTGATTTCGCCCGACGGCTCAACGATCGCATTTACTGCTACCGGCGCCGACGGCAAGAGCACTCTCTGGGTGCGTCCGGTCAATTCGCTCGAAGCCCGACAAATCGCCGGAACCGAAAAAGCCATTTTCCCCTTCTGGTCATTCGACAGCCATTCCATCGCCTTCTTCGCTGACGCAAAACTGAAATCCGTGGACCTTTCCGGTGGCTCACCCCAAGTCATTGCTGACGCTGCCTTCGGCCGCGGTGGCGCCTGGGGCGCTGATGGAGTTATGGTCATTTCTCCCGCAACCGTTGGCCCGCTCTACCGTGTCAGCGCTGACGGTGGCGTTCCCGTCCAACTCACTCAGATGGATACCGCTCTTCACACTTCCCATCGCTGGCCATTCTTTCTTCCCGACGGCAAACACTTTCTTTATCTGGCCATCAACCACGACACCTCCAAGTTGGCCAACGATACGATTTACTACGCCTCCGTCGATGGCAGTGTGAACAAGCCGCTGTTGAAGAGCCAGTCAAACGCCGTCTATGCTGATGGATATCTCCTGTTTGCCCGCAGCGACCAGTTGATGGCGCAAGCCTTCAATCCTTCCACTGGCACGTTGAGCGGTGCGCCTCAACCGCTGATCCGGGGCGTCGTCAACGATCCAACCACGTGGCATATGGACGCTTCCGCTTCCAGTAATGGCCTGCTCCTGTACGGCATTGGCGCGTCTGGCGCCGCCGAGATTCTCTGGATGGACCGCGCCAGCAAACAACTTTCCACCGTCGCCGGCAACATCTCTAATCTGTATTCGATGGCGATCTCTCCGCAGGGTGACCGGATCGCCCTCGGAATCGACAACGGCGTCAACGACATTTGGATTCTGGATATTGCCCGCGGCACTCGTACCCGACTTACGTTTGGTCCGGTTTCCGTCAAATACGCCCAGTGGTCTCCCGACGGCAAATGGATCCTTTACGATTCCGGGCGCAATGGCAAGTTTCAGCTTCTCCGTAAGCCTTCCGATGGCGGAGGCGCTGAGGAAGAGTTGCTCAGTGACGATCAAATACTCATTGCTGCGGGGTGGTCGCGCGATGGCAAATACGTCCTTTACCAGCGCGGCAACCCCGGAGCCACGGATATTTGGGCCTTGCCCCTTGAAGGCGACCGCAACCCTTTTCAAGTGGTGCCTACCAGTCCCAATACTTTCCGGGTCTGGCCCAGCCTTTCCCCGGACGGTCACTGGCTGGCGTACGAGTCTAATGAGTCGGGTACGTACCAGATCTATGTTGTTGCCTTTAACGGCGGCCACGGCAAATGGCAGGTCTCCGTCACCAATGGTCAACAACCAGCTTGGAGCCACGACGGCAAGCAACTTTACTTCGTGGACACGGCGAACACGGTGTTTGCGGTAACCGTGAAGGAAGTCGCGGGAGCTTTGCAATTCGGCACTCCGCAGACTCTGGTGAGCACTTGGTCCATGCCCGTGCCTTTCTACCAGGTCAGCCCCGACGACAAGAAAATCCTCCTCTATCGCATCGCCCAGCAAGTCGGCGACTCCATCACCGTGGTCACTAATTTCGCCGCTGGCCTGAAGAAGTAAGTAACACGGCCAGCCCGGCTGATCCAAGTTCCGCTCATCCAGGCTCTGCAGCAGAGGAACTTCGTCTTCTTTCGGGATTACGCGCTAACCGGAAGTCCACTTCTCAATTGCCGACAAACCGCCCAGCATCACGCATCTTCCCTTTGGTCGCACGGGAGGAAGCATGCACAGGCTATAATTGCCGCGACTGATGGCTCTGACCTCTGGCACACGACTTGGCCCCTACGAAATCGAAGCGCCCCTCGGGGCGGGCGGCATGGGCGAAGTCTATCGCGCTCGCGACACGCGATT
>JASICF010000277.1 GCA_030044775.1 Candidatus Sulfotelmatobacter sp.
AACGTGAACATCTTTCCCAACCCCGCCGCTGCTGAGGCTTCGTTCGACCCGGCACTCCCCGGCCAGGTCGGGGTTCGCAACTTCGTGCGTGGCGACGGCTTCTTTGGCATCGACCTCGGGCTCTCGAAGCGCTGGAATATGCCTTGGAATGAAAAACACACTCTCGCCTTGCGCTGGGAAGTGTTCAACGTGACGAACTCGACGCGCTTCGATTTCAACGACCAGAATTCCTCCAGCGCGAGTGAAAGCAACAACTCCATCGCGGTTCCGAACTTCGGCAACTATACCCACCTGATGACCAACCCGCGGGTGATGCAGTTTGCTCTACGCTACGAATTCTGAGGCGCAGCATGGGTTGCTGGACTCTTACTGGGGAAAAGAGGATGGTGACGGTGCTTGGCGATGAATCGCCATTTAACCTTTCCCCGGGCAACCGTCGCCATTAAGGGTAAACTCAACCTGTTTTCAACAGACGGTCAAGTTGTTCGAAAAGCGTCTTCGATTTCACCGGTTTCGACAAATAGCCGTCAAAACCGGCTTCCAGTGCCTTTTCTTCATCGCCGCGCATCGCCGAGGCGGTCACGGCGAGTACCGGCAAGCCTGACAGTTCCGGGTCTTCGCGCACTTTTCTTAAGGTAGCAAAGCCATCGAGGACGGGCATATTCAGATCTAGAAGCAGGACATCCGGCCGGCGCTGTTTCATCATCTCCAGCGCTTGCACGCCATTTTCGGCCTCTTCGACGGCATAATCGCGAGCGCTTAGCAGTTCCCGAAGCAGCTCGCGATTCACGGAATTATCTTCAACCACAAGTACAGTTTTCAGTTTTGGCTCCTGTGCGCGCGCCGTCAACTTTCCACCGATCGCATTCCCGCTAAAAAGAGAATCTACAGCGAATTCGCAATTTTTTCCCCAAAAATCGCAATTCGCCTTCAATTATCAAATAGGTTTATTTTGTGAACCGGCAAGAACTTCCATTTGCCTGACATGGAACAGGAGGAGGGATGCTGACCCTGTCGCGACAGCGATGCCTTCCACCGCGTGCCGCTAGAGAGGATGAGAAATCAGTTGGGTAGAGTCCAGGACACGCCGCATGGCCGCAGTGACGGTTCGGATTTCGCTCTTGAAAGAATGAAGCAGGTTGGCCGCGACCTGCAAGTCGCCGGCGCGCCCGACTCGTTCGAACTCCCACGCTTGTTCCGCGGCCTGAGCCAGGCCAAGATATTTCAGCTCTCCCTTCAAACTGTGAGCAGTTCGCTCGATTGCGGCGGCATCGCCTGTTTCAATTGCATGGGTGAGCTTCTCTACCTGCTTGGGGCTTTCTTCCAGGAAAATCTGAATCAATTCGCGCAATAGCGCTTCATCGCCGTCCACTCTTTCCAGCGCATTCAGAGGATCCCAGGAAGAAGGCTGCGGCGGGGCGCTCGCAAAATTGTCCTGGATGTTATCTTTCTCTTCAAAAATACTGGCGATTGTCTTTTCGATTTCCATACCGGTTACCGGTTTTGCGATATAGCCATCCATGCCGGCATCGAGACACGTTTCTCTGTCTCCTTTCATGGCGTGAGCCGTCATGGCGACGATTGGAATGTGGGCTCCGGATATTTTCTCGGTTTCGCGAATTTGGCTTGTCGCTGCCAGCCCGTCCATTTCTGGCATTTGGACATCCATAAATACCAGGTCGAACGTGCCTGTCCGGAGCGCTTCAATGGCTTCTTTTCCGTTATTGACGATTGTCGGGTGTTGTCCTAGATGTGTCAGCATGTGCAGGATTACCGTCTGGTTTACAAGATTATCCTCGGCCACGAGAATTCGGAGGGATGATGATTTCTTGTCTGGGGCGTCGTGCGCTGGAAATTTTTCGTTGCTCTTACTGCCTTGCCGGAGAACTTTCAAAACCGCCGACAAAAGTTCCGACTTTCGAACCGGTTTGAACAAATAGGCGCCGATGCCCAGCTGCTGGCAGCGCGCGGCATCCCCCCGCTGGCCGGCCGAGGTCAGCATCATCATCTTCATGCTGGCCAGGTCTGCGCGGTCGTTGATCTTCTGCGCCAAATCGAAGCCGCTCATTCCAGGCATGCAGCTATCCGCTATGACCAGGCGAAAAGCCTTGCCTGCAGCTTGGGCTTCTTCGATCTTGTGAAGGGCTGTCTTGCCATCTTCCGCGCTCGTGGCCTGCATTCCCCAGCTTCTGGTCATGTCAACCAGAATTCTCCGATTTGCTTCGTTGTCGTCCACTACCAGCACTGGAATGGCTTTGAGTTCGGGTTGATCGGGGCTCAGATTTCTGACAGATTTCTGTGCTCGCTCAAAGCGCGCGGTGAAATGAAATGTGCTGCCTTTGCCTGGCACGCTATCGAGCCAGATCCGCCCTCCCATCAGGGCGACGAGATGAGAACTGATGGCCAACCCCAGGCCCGTTCCGCCGTAGTTCCGTGTGGTGCTGCCGTCAGCCTGGGCGAATGCCTCGAAAATCAGCTTGTGCTTTTCCGCCGGTATTCCGATGCCTGTATCCGTTACGCTGAAGTGGACTTCCATCTCTCGCCTATCGCCAGGTTCGAGTTCTGCGCGCAGAATGACATCTCCGCTAGGGGTGAATTTGATGGCGTTTCCTACAAGGTTGATTAGAATCTGGCACAGCCTCCCCGAATCCCCAACCACATCCTCAGGAACTTCGGAAGCGATATGAAATGTCAGCTCCAGCCCCTTCTGATGCGCCCGCAAAGCGAGTGTCTTCATCGCGTCACCGACGGTATCCTGCAGGTTGAATTCGGCCGGGCAAAGCTCGAGCTTTCCTGACTCGATCTTTGAAAAGTCGAGAATGTCATTGATTACACGCAGCAGGGAATCGCCCGACGCCTTGAGCATTCCCAGATAATCGCGCTGCTCCGCAGTGAGCTTGGTATCGAGCACGAGCTCTGCCATGCCGAGAATGCCATTGATCGGAGTCCGAATCTCGTGGCTCATATTTGCCAGAAACTCGCTTTTTGTCCGGCTCGCTTCTTCCGCTTTTTGCTTGGAGGCAAGAAGCTGAGCATTCGCTACCTGCAATTCCGCGGTGCGATCGATGAGTTCGAGGGCGATGCGATGCCGTTCGGTCACTGCCGATCCCACCAGCAATCCCAGAGCCGAGAGGACGAACATCAGAAGCCCTAGCTTCGAGAGGAAGATTGTCGTGTTTGCCGGGTAGCAATGCAGTGCCACCACGATTCCAAAGTTAATCGCTAGCAGCCCGGATACAGCTCTGCGAATCCCTTGCCGCATTGCAATCCAGATTGCCGGGATGAAGCATAAAAAGAAGAGCTGAAACTGCGCCAGGGGCGGTCCGAACATCGCCCATAGAAGAACTCCGATCGACAACGCCTGGCTTAGCGCTTCGGCGATCGCCAAAACATGAAACGGCTTTACGTTGATAGACGGCGCGACTGCTGCCGAAGGCTTTGCCGCAGACAATTGCCTTCTTACCCACGGGGCCACATGAATCAGGAAAAAAGGCGCAACCCCCAACAGTCCGATTTCATCACCGAGAAACCAGACGGATGCAGACTGCCAGAATTCATTCCAGCCGATTGTATGGTCGGCTGCCAGGCAGGTCACGCCGACCGCGGTCGAGCCGAGTGCCGCAACCGTGGCCACGAAAACGTAAAGCACCACATCGCGACGGCGCCGCAGAATCGAATCAATTTTCAGGCGATCGCGAAGAACATATGCCGCCGCCGCATAGAAACCCGTGCCGACAATCGCACCAATGGTCTCGCCATAAGTCGCGATCGGCTGGTTGTAAAAAAATTTTCCCGCAAGCGCTCCCGATAGAAAAACCAGCGGTGCGTACCAGGGGCTTATTCCGAGCATCAGAGCCAGCGCCACTCCTGTAGCCGGATACCACACGACGTAGCCTAGGCGGTTTACCACGATCACTTCCGGCCGTGTCAGAAGCAGCGAGAGAGCCAGAAATCCAATCGCTAGCAAAACATGCCGGATGATGAGATTTCGCTTACGCATGTGCGATTCCGCTGCTGCACTTGAAGTTCTCATCAAGAACCGGAAGAGGTTCGCACTTCCCGATCACGACTCGATTGCGGCCGGTTCGTTTTGCTTCATAGAGCGCCGAATCGGCGGCGGCAAGAAATTCGAGGTCATGGGCTCCTTTGGAGGCTACGATGCCCCCGATGCTCACCGTTGCTTTCACGTCTGCCGTTTTCGTTCTAATCGGAAGATCGGAGATGGCGGTACGGATTCTTTCCGCGACCATGCGCAGGTCGGCTGGCGTGCAGTTGGTAAGAATCGCCAGAAATTCTTCGCCGCCGTAGCGCCCCACAAAGTCATAGGAACGGACCGCCTGGCCAATGCGGCAGGCGGCTTCCTTGAGCACTTCATCTCCGGTTAAGTGTCCGTAGGTATCGTTGACGTTCTTGAAGTGGTCAAGATCGATCATCAGGATTCCGGTGGAAGCATTGGCTCGCGCCCCGCGTTGCATCTCGGAACCTAGCAGATGCAGGGCTGCGCCCCGGCTCCAAAGACCGGTGAGCGCGTCATGCGTGGCCTCGAAGCGCAGGGCTTCGCGTGCCTGAATCAATTCTCTCTGCAAAGCGAGGATTCTATTTCCGGTCCGAAGGCGCGCGCGAAGTTCGCCGATATCGAACGGTTTCGTCAGGTAATCGTCGGCCCCGGAGTTCAGGCCTTCGATCACATGTTCCTTTTCATCTTTTCCAGTGAGCAGCAGCACATATTGGTATCGATCCTCCTGCTTTTCTCGAATCCGACGGCAGAGTTCGAGGCCGTCGATGCCGGGCATCATCCAGTCAAGAATCAAAAGCTCCGGAGAGTTCGGTTGTTGCAGTATTTCCCACGCTTCCGTTCCGTCCTGCACCACAATCGCTTCGTAACCCCAGTTCTTCAATTGCCGTTCGAGGACCCGCCGGAAGACCGCATCGTCTTCCGCGACCAGAACCGTTTGCGGGGGTTTCGTTTGCTCATTCTGTGTGGAACCATTTGAGAGCTGCGTCTCGTTAAGCATGGAGCTTCTCCAGAAAGGGTATCGACCGCTGGTGAGCGGCAACTCCGTTCAGTTCGGGAGGGCTGAGAAGATCGGAGGGGCTGAGTGCGCAACTCTGCGCCTGGAGTGAGTCTTCTTCCTTACTCAAGTAGAACGGCCAGCTAGCCAAATCATTAAACACGTTTTTATCGCGGTGAAGCGCCCGGCAAACCATGGCGGACTCAGCGTCGACCGCGTCTCTCCACTCGAGTGCGCGTTCGCCCATTCGGATCCGAGCGCAAAGATCTGCGGGATCGAACGGTTTCGTGATGTAGTCGTCGGCCCCTGCGCGAAGGCCGGAAATGACGTCTGCCTCGCTGTTTCTTGCGGTAAAGAGAATGAGATACATGGATGAGAGAGATTCACACGATCTGACTTTTCTGCAAATCTGCGGTCCGCTGAGTCCGGGCATGACCCAGTCCAGAATCGCCAGCCGCGGTGCGTCCGCTTGCTGCAAGGTAGCCCACGCCGCGTCGCCGTCGTTCGCGAAGACCAACTCGTGTTCGTGTCCGAGAACCTGTTGGAGCATATTGCGAAAGAAGCTCGTATCTTCTGCAATAAGTAACTTCATAAATGACTCCCACTGATTACCTGTGCGCTACAACGACCTTTCGCACACAGTAATTGCAGGAGCCATGCCATTGGGGCAAAGTAGCAATGGCCGTCGATCAGCAATGAACAAACCTTTTAATTGCAGCTATTTCGGAGAAGAAAAAGCGGTCGGTAAACGGCGCGAATGCAGTAAAGGGAAGGCCGATTTTGTCTGCATTTAAGGATTCTTTCCAGTTCTCAGACAATCCTGGGGTTCACGAACCCGGTCCTTGAGAAAGCGGCAATACAGGAGCAGCAATCTAAAGAC
>JASICF010000278.1 GCA_030044775.1 Candidatus Sulfotelmatobacter sp.
GTCGATATCTCCCATGTGTCCGACAAAACTTTCTGGGATGCGATTGCCGTAACCAAAGCGCCGGTGATCGCTTCGCACTCTTCCGCGCGCGCTCTGGTCGATGCCCCACGAGACATGACCGACGACATGTTGCGCGCAGTCGCGAAAAATGGTGGCGTTGTCGACGTTAATTTCTTCTCCGGATTCGATGACGAAAACTTCCGCAAAGCCGAGCAGGCCCAAAGTAAAGATCAGGCGGCTGCAATCCAGCAATATATCGATTCGTTAAGGGCCCAAGGGAAGCCAGTTAACTATCTCGAAGTCGACCGCATCGAGCGTCAGTGGATGGCGAAAATTCCCCGTCCCCCATTCAGCGTGCTGATCGACCACATTGATCACATCGCCAAAGTTGCCGGCGTCGATCACGTCGGCCTCGGTTCCGATTTCGATGGTGTGAGCGGCGCTACTCCGCAAGGCATGAATTCCGCCGCTGACTTGCCGAAGATTACGCAAGCCTTGCTCGACCGCGGCTACAGTGCCGCAGATATCAAAAAGATTCTCGGCGGAAATGTGCTGCGGGTCTTCCGCCAGGTTGAGGACGTGAGTCGCGAAATGCAGGCACAACCGCATTAGCCTCCATCTTTGCGGCAACGTTACTAAACTTTGTCATTCCGAGCGAGCATTTCCGGAGCATAAGCCCGGAAATCGAGTCGAGGAACCTGCTTCTCTCAACCCCTTCAGCGCTTTAACGGTTCAGGTGTCGTACAATGACACTTCGCCCATACAATTCCTGTTAAAGGATGAATTGATGCGTAATCTGCTCATAAGCATGACCGTTTTTTCGCTGGCTTGCCTCGGTTGGACTCAGTCCGCAACCCAGGGGACCAACCCTGCGAAGCCGCCGGTTCACCACGCAGTGTCAGGTCCGCCGAGCGCCGTCATCGAAACCACTGCCGGCGATATGCACTGCGCCTTATTTCCCGATAAAGCTCCGATCGGCGTGCGCAATTTCATCGGCCTCGCCACGGGGAAAAAAGATTGGAAAGCTCCCAGCGGAGTCACCAAGCATGGCGTGCCGCTTTACGATGGCACAATTTTTCACCGCGTGATTCCCGGCTTCATGATTCAGGGCGGCGACCCCAAGGGCGACGGCACGGGCGACCCCGGATACGCTTTCAAGAATGAGGTTTCCTCGGAGCTGCTGTTCGACCGTCCCGGCCGCCTGGCCTATGCCAACGCCGGTCCGGATACCAACGGCTCGCAGTTCTTCATCACCGAAGTTGCCACTCCGCACCTGAACGGCGGCTACACCATCTTCGGCCAGTGTGACGACGCAACCGTGGCGTTGGTCAAGCAGATCGGAGCCATGGCGCGCGATCCCATGAACGACCGGCCATTTCGCCCGGTGAAGATCGTGCACGTCAAGATTGTTTACGGCACGACTGCGGCGAAAGCGGCCGCACCTAAACCATCGGCGCCGGCTGCCACAAACTGACTCGACTCGTAATAATTTCGCCGGCGCCCCATCATCGACCTTATATTTCTCCTGAAAGGATCTTATGACCCGCCAACCCGGACTCTATGCGACGTTTCAAACCAGCGAAGGCAACATCGTTTGCCGCCTCTTCGAAAAAGAAGCACCCAAAACGGTTACGAACTTTCTCGATCTGGCCGAAGGCAAGCGCGAATGGACTCATCCCTCCACACGAAAAAAATCCAAAGACCGCCTGTACGATGGAACGATTTTTCACCGCGTCATTCCCGATTTCATGATTCAGGGCGGCGACCCGCAAGGCACGGGGACGGGCGGGCCAGGCTACGAATTCGAAGACGAAACCAAGGGATCGCCTCACAAGTTCGATAAGGCTGGAAAACTTGCGATGGCGAATGCTGGCCCCAACACCAACGGTTCTCAGTTTTTCATCACGGTCGTGCCCACGACCTGGCTCACCGGCAAGCACACTATATTCGGCGAGGTCATCGAAGGGCAGGATGTGGTGAACAAAATTACCGGCGTGCCACGCAATCGCCAGGATCGTCCTAACAAAGATGTAGTTTTGCAGAAGGTGACGATCGAGAAAGTTTAGCCGTGACCGCTTCACTCAGGCCAAATACCAAGTGCTGTTCGGCTGAGAATCTGCCGCTGAATTTCCTCTGTCAGCGGCAATGCGCGGAATTCATCCAGATTCTTTTTCACATCCGGCACGCCGGGTCCGGGCCAATCCGTTCCAAATAAAGTCTTGTGCGCAATCTCTTCGAGCCGCGGAAAATATTCAAGCAGCGTTTTCGGCGGAATGCCGCTGATGTCCAGATACACGTTCGGATGGCGCCGGATCAGAAAAAACGCCGTATCCATCCACAACGGACGCCCGCCGTGTGCCAGCAGAATCTTCAGCTTGGGAAAATCCACCGCCACATCGTCGACGTAGATGGGGTCGCCATACTTATTTCGCGCCCCGGGAAAGATCGACGTTCCGGTGTGAAACATCACCGGAACGCCATTCGCCTCAGCCGCGCGATAAATAATTTCCAGTTCCTTCACCCCATGCAGATAATCATTGGGAAACAGAAGTTGGTGCGGCGGATGAATCTTGATCATGCGGATTCCCAACCGCAAAATCTGCTCCATATCGGCGAGAACGTTCGTGGTGTGCCGCGGATGCAGGCTGCCGCACGACAGCAACCTCGCGGGATTTTCTTTCACGTAATCGGCGATGAACTGGTTCACTCCGTTGGTAAAGCCGATTACCTCCGGCGCAACATAATTAATAAGCACCGCCCGGTCGACGCCACACTCATCGAGATATTTTAGGAACGCTTTCGGAGAACGGCAGAATTCCGCAATCTGCTCGAAATTAGGCCGCTTCTTTTTCATCAACTCCAGCGCTTGCGGCTTGAACATCTCCATCGGCTGGATATGAATGTGGCAGTCGGTGATCATTCTCTTCTTAAGATGTCATTCCGAACCGGCGCGCAGGGGCGGTGAGGAACCCGCTTTCTGATCAGCCGGCGCTCAATTCCACGCGGCCAACACCGCGCGCTTCGTGAAAACGCGAATCATTTCGCGCCGATATTCTGGCGTCAGCGCGGAAGTCGTCAGCGGTTTTGCCGTACGCGCCGCAATGCCGCCCACCGCTTCCGCCAAAGTTTCGTCGATGTTTTTTCCGGCCAGCAACTCGCTTACACCCATCAGCAGCGTTGGAGCCGGGTTCACCGCCGTAATGGCAATACGCGCCTCAACAACTTGACCGACGCCATTTCCACTCGATGTCCGCTTCATCGCAACCGCAACCGCCGCCAAAGGATAATCGATCGATCCCCGAACTCTCAGCTTGCGGTAAATCCCGCGGTATCCCGCAGATTCCGCCGGCAGAAACACTCGCGTGACTAATTCGTTCGCTGGAAGCTTGCGGTAATTGATTCCGTCCCCGGGGTAGAATTCTCGCAACGGCATACGCCGCGTGCCGTTCACGCCCGCAATCTCAATCTCTGCATTCAAGCAAAGCAAAGCGGGAGGCGTATCGCCCGAAAATGCTGCCCAGCATTTCGATCCTCCCGGCGCGACATGGCAAAGATCGCCGTCTTTCTTAATGCAGAAGCCGCATCCCTTGCGCCATGCCAGCGACTGGTTGTACCACAAGCAGCGCGTGTCCAGGCAGATGTTCCCGCCAATCGTACCCATATTGCGTATCACTGGCGAAGCCACGGTTGCTGCGGCCTCCGTGAGCACCGGGTAGTGCTCGCATAGATATGACGATCTCTCGATAGCGCTGAGTGGAGTGAGCGCCCCGATTTCTACCTCGGATGTGGGTGCCCCATTTCTCGCTTCCTTTGCGAGAAGTGGGGTCCCCCTGCCGAGATCCCGTACTCGCACGCCACGCAATTCTGCGATTCCCCGTAAATCGAGCACGTATTCCGGCTCAAACAGTTTTTGACGCATCGAGGGAATCAGGTCCGTTCCGCCCGCGAGCACGCGGATATTTCCCGCATGTTGCGCGAGCACGGCGATAGCCTCGTCTACCGTGTGCGGCCGCAGCAATCGAAATTCAGGAAGGCTCAATCCGCACCTCCGGCAGAAGCCGGCGCATGAGTGTGCGCCGGATCCAGCGCATGCCTTTGCGGTCCTTTGCCTTTGAAGCACAGCGAGCCGCCATGCTCACGAAAACGCTTGGGCGAGGTCGGATCTACACCCTCCGTCAGATTCAACGTCTTTTCTTTCTTCTTCGCACGCAGCGCAGCCAGCACACGCTCCGGAGTGAATGGTGATTCATGAAGCCGCACGCCGACCGCGTCGTAGATCGCGTTCGCAATCGCCGGAATCGTCGCCGCCAGCGACCCTTCGCTGCACTCCTTCGCCCCGAACGGGCCCTCCGGATCGATGCTCTCAACGATTATCGGTTCGACGTCTGGCGATTCAATCGACGATGGGCTGCGATATTCAAGCAAACCAGGATTCATCAGCATGCCGTCTTTCCAAACCATTTCTTCCGTCAGCGCCTGGCCCATCCCCATCCACACCGAACCGATAATCTGCCCCTCCACTGAAACCGGGTTCAGCGCCCGCCCGCAGTCATGCGCCGCCCAGACTTTGTGCACCGTCACTTCACCGGTCTCTTCGTCCACGCCCACTTCCGCGACCTGCGCAGAATAGGAATACGCCGGCGACGGCCCAACTCCGCCGCCTTTATGCTTTCCTCCGCGCGCCTCCGGCGGGGGGGCGTACGAGCCGGTGCCCGTCAGCGCTCCATGGAAATCAATCGCCGCAACCACGGCTTCTTCAAAGCTCATCGACTCTTTCGGGCCTTCCTCTTTTCGTTTCTGCTGCAGCGAACCGCGCAGAATCTGCCCTTCAACACGTCCGGAAACGGTCGGACTTTCTTGTGCAGCGTGGGCAGCCTCGCCCGCAACTTGCGCATTTCTCTTTTTCACAACGTCTTCGCGAAAAATAAGATCTTCCGGAGTACAATTCATTTTCTTCGCTGCCGCCGCGGCGATCAGCTTCTTCACCTCGTTGGCCGCTCGCAAAGTGGCATTCCCATTCATAAATGTGACTCGGCTGGAATAAGAACCAATGTCGATCGGCGTGAGATCGGTATCGGCTGCAATCACATGCACCCGGCTCAGAGAGCATCCGAGCGCTTCGGCCGCAATCTGCGCAACCATTGTGTCCGATCCCTGACCGATCTCCGATGCACCCGTATAAACGACCACTCCGCCGTCACGGTCGATCTTGATGTTCACCGTCGAGTGCGGCATGTCGGAACGGATAATCGAATTCGCCGCGCCGCTGACGTAGTGGCTGCATGCAATGCCAAGCCCGCGTCCTCTGGGCAGTTTGCCCTTGCGCCGTTTCCAGCCGGACCGCTCCACAGTTTTTTCAATGCACGCCGGCAGTCCGTAGCTCTGCACCCGCAACCCGTTCACCGTGATGCACGGTGGCTTCAGCAGATTTCGCTGCCGAATCTCCGCCGGATCCATTCCAATCGTCCCCGCGAGCTCATCGAGTTGTGATTCAAAAGCGAAGCGCACGTTGACTGTCCCATGTCCGCGCATGGCGCCGCACGCTGGCTTGTTGGTGAGGACGCGGTAGCCGTCGTACTGAATATTCGGGATGTCATACAGCGCGCCGAGCAGCGCGCCGGAATAAAGAATCGTTACCACGCCATACGAACAGTAGGCGCCACCATCTTGCACCACTCGCGCTTTCACGGCAGTAATGCGGCCATCGTTTCTTACGCCCGTTTTGAGATCAATAATCGTCCGCGGGCGGCCGCGATGCGCCCAGAACACTTCTTCGCGCGTGTAGGTGATTTTCACCGGAGCTTTCGCTTTTCGCGCCGCAACCGCGGCGATGATCTCGAGTGGAATCACTTCGCTCTTGCCGCCAAACCCTCCGCCGACCAGCGGCTTGATCACGCGAATCTGCTGCATCGGCATTTCGAGCACGAGCGACAACTTGTGCTGCAGATAATACGGGACCTGCGTCGAAGACCACACCGTCAGGCGACCGGTCTTGCCGGTGTGAGGATCAAGTTCAAACGACGCCAGCGTGGAATGCGGCTCCATCGCCGCGTGCGTCACCTCACCCGCGATGAAGCGCGCTTCGGCAATTTGATCGGATTCGGCGAATCCTTTCTCAGGATCGCCGAAAATGTGGTGATAATCCTTTTCCAGATTGCCCCGCTTGTTCTCGTGGATGAAGTCCGCCTGCGCTTTCATCGATTCTTCCGGATCGAAGTAAGCCGGTAGAACCTCGTAATCGACATTGATCAGTTCGAGAGCCTTCTCGGCTACGGCTTCCGAAGTGGCAACCACGCACGCGACGTTGTCGCCAACATAACGGACTTTATCGAGAGCCAGCGCATGTTCATCGTGGCCCACAGGAAGAATGCCGAAAGGATTGGGCGCATCTTTGCCGATTGCGACCGCGACCACCCCGTCAAGTTTTTCGGCGCGGCTGGTATCGATGCTTCTGATTCGCGCGTGCGGATAACGGGAATGCAGAATCTTCCCGATCAGCATTCCCGATACGCTGAGGTCGTCAGTATATTTCCCCGAGCCCGTCGTCTTCTCGGCTGCGTCGATGAGCGCAGTACGCTTGCCGATGATGGAAAAATTACTCATAGCTCAATCAAACACGATGTCACTCCGAACACGCGCGAAGAGCGGGTGAGGAAGCTGCTTCTCGCAGACGCCGCGCGTCACTTGCCGGCTTCCATCCCTTCCCGTTCCGCAGCAATCGCCGCCCTGATCGCCTCATACATCTGGTTGTAGCCGGTGCAGCGGCAAAGATTGCTGCTTAAAGCATTGCGAACATCGGCTTCCGATGGGTCAGGATTCTCCGCCAGCAATGACTTCACCGTCATCACGAACCCCGGCGTACAATACCCGCACTGCGCCCCACCCCAGTCGCCATACGCCTTTTGGATCGCCGCCAGGCTGCCGTGCTCGCTGACGCCTTCAATCGTCGTAATCTCTCGCCCTTCGCAACTCGCCGCCAGCAGCGTGCACGAAAGCATGGCAACGCCATCGATGAGCACCGTACACGCTCCGCAGGAAGAATCATCGCATCCGCGTTTCGAGCCGGTGAGCTGCAGTTC
>JASICF010000279.1 GCA_030044775.1 Candidatus Sulfotelmatobacter sp.
GTGAATCGATTACAAAAATCAGTTCATCCCTTGATTACTTTCGTAACGGGCCTGTCCTCAGCCTGCCAACTTAAACTGTCCCCGTGGGTTTCCTTCGCTTTCGACAGCCGGGTAAGTGCGCGGGATTCGTGTGCGCAGTCGTCTGCGTGCATTTGGTCGTGTCTTTGTTTGTGCCGCGCGGTGTTGCACTCACCGCCTTTGGCGACCTGACACAGTGTGCGCTGCTTCTCGGTGCCACGCTTGCCATCGGTTCCAATATCAAGACCAATTGCAAGAAAGCGCGGCTCTTTTGGTCGCTGATGGCGGCGGGATGCGCCATGTGGTTCGCAACACAGGCCTTATGGACGTATTTCGAAGTCTATCTGCGCCAGGAAACTCCAAATCCTTTTGTTGGCGACGTGATTCTGTTCCTCCATCTGGTCCCGATGATTGCGGCCGTTGCGGTGCAACCGCATATTCAGCGCAGTGACCGTTCGCTGCGCCTCATGTCGCTCGATTTCTCCCTGCTGTTCACCTGGTGGCTCTATCTGTACCTGTTCATCGTGATCCCCTGGCAATACGTTTCGCCTGATGTACTCACCTACGGCACGAGTTTCGACTTGCTTTATGCCTGCGAACAGATCGTTCTGGTGATCGCGGGGGCGTGGGTCTGGGGAGTCAGCCGCGGCTCGTGGCGCTCAATTTACGGCAACGTGGTCAAAGCCGCTTTGCTTTACACTGCCGCGTCCATGCTTGCCGGCGTAGCGATCGACCGGGGCCAGTATTACACGGGTAGTTTGTTTGATATTCCGCTGGTCGCAGCGATGGCTTGGTTTATGGGTTTGGGTTTCGCCGCACACGACAGAGGCTCCGCCGACCCGCTGAGCGGTCGTGCAGTCCAGCGCGAGCAGAGGGTCTGGACGGCGAGGTTAGCCATGCTGGCCGTGTTTTCAACGCCTGTAATGGTCGCATGGGCGGAATTTGGAGGGGCAAGTCCGTGGCGCGTCCGCAGTTTCCGGCTGGTCTTGACAGTCGTCGCGATGCTCGTAATGGGAGCGCTGGTTTTCTTCAAGCAGCACTCTATGGATCGGGAACTGCTTCACCTGCTGCAGGTCTCGCGTGACAACCTCGAGGAGATGTGTCAACTGAAAGACGAACTTGAACGTAAGGAACAATCTTTGCGTTGGCACAGTCTGGAACTGCAGCGAAAGAATCTCGAACTACAGGAGATTTCCTTCACCGACGTTCTCACCGGAGTGTGGAATCGCCGCTACCTGGAAGAGATTCTCCCCTCCGAAGCGGGGCAGGTACTGCGAAATTACGAGCGGGTCCGAGATAACGACGTTCGCAGACTCGACCATCGCGACCTGGTATTTATCATGGTCGATGTGGACTTTTTCAAAGAGGTGAACGATCTTCATGGCCACCCGGCAGGCGATCGCCTGTTGCAACGCGTCGCGGAGCGGTTGACCAAAGTCGTGCGTAAATCCGATGTCCTGGTTCGCTGGGGCGGGGAAGAATTCCTCATCATGTCTCGCTCCGCTGACCCGAACGGCATTCCGGCGTTCTGCGAGCGCATCCTGGAGATCATTTCGGCGGAAGCTTTCGATCTCGGGAACGGCGTTCGCATTCGCAAAACCTGTTCCGTGGGCTGGGCTGCCTTCCCTTGGAGCCGGGCGGCGTACGAATCGGTGTGTGCGGAAGAAACTATTGAACTTGCGGATACTGCCTTGTACAGAGCGAAAGCGGGTGGGCGAAATCTTGGGATCGGGATTATGCCGGCCGATGGTGGAACAATCTCGCGCGGTGCCATCACCTTGCAGGCTCTTCAAGGCGACAAGAGTGCTCTGACGCGCATCGTTACGGTCCAAAACCCCGCTCGCTCTGATGCCGGGTCTTTGCCACAAGATGTTTTGTCCGGAGAATCGCTGGGCAGCTGACCTTTACTAGCCTAAATTCCCAATTTTCCACCGGAAATCGTGCTGCGCGGGCCTTCTTCTCATGTGTACCCTCTAAGACTTTTATTGTTTCTGTCTCACGGTTGTAGCTGGGTAGCGTCTGCAAAGTGTGCTGATTCCACACACTGCCTGCAGCGCTTGACCTTCGAGGTTTGAGTTGAGAACATTGGAAGGCCGTCTGCTTCTATGCCGGACGGCACTAAGCTAGACACAACGTTCCTAGCCACCTTCGAGGCATCCTGATGACGAATGCAAAAACTCTTCCCCGCAACACCGGCTTGCGCCAGAAAGCGCAACTGATGTCGGCTTCAGAAATTGAGCGCACATTGGTCCGGCTCGCCTATGAGATCGTCGAGAAAAACAGCGGCATTGACGGCTTAGGATTGGTTGGCATTCGCCGGCGCGGCGTTCCGCTTGCCGAGCGCCTCGGCAAAATTATCGCTCGCATCGAGAATGCGAAAGTTCCCGTGGGCACGCTGGATATAACTTTCTACCGCGATGACCTTTCCACCCTGGGCCCCAAGCCGGTCGTGCAGGAAAGAGAGATTGGCTTTTCGATTGAAGACAAAAATATAGTTCTGATTGATGATGTTCTTTTCACCGGGCGCACCACGCGAGCCGCACTGGACGCGCTATTCTCCCATGGCCGTCCGCGAAGAGTGCAGTTATGTGTTTTGATCGATCGCGGCCACCGCGAGATTCCCGTCGAAGCCACGTACGTTGGCCGGCACGTCCAGACCACGATGAACGAAGTCATTGAAGTAAAGCTGACGGAAGTTGACAATGCCGAGAAGGTTCTGCTGATGGAGAGATAGCCATATTTTGGTAGTGTCCGGCACTATCCGTACTTTCGATAATTTTTGTGTAGTCTGGCCATGCAAAGTGTTTTGGACCGGCATCGAAAGCAATCCCTTCCGTTCTCGAACTGTAGCCCAAAAGTCCCTACGCAGGATTTTTCCTATTGACTTCCGTTTTGCCCGATAGGACTATCTCTCCGGCTCATCGTTGGGTTGCCTCTCGACGGCAAAGTCGCGACCCGACGGTTCATTCTTGCAAGACCTCGGTTCTGTTTTCTCCCCCGAAAGCAAAATTTGTTTGAGGAGACTGTCCATGCAACGTGCTCTATTCCGCGCCGGAGAAGCCGTGGCTTTCGTTCTTCTATTGCTGGCTGGTTGCGTATTCGCGGCAGCGCAGACTCTCAAAACTGTTTACACATTTGAAACCACTGGACCGTATGCCCCTTATGCCGATGTGGTGCAGGGACTGGATGGGAATCTTTACGGAACCACAGCCGACGGCGGCACAAACGGCGCAGGTACGGTCTACCGGTTAACGCCTGCGGGCACTCTCACAACGATCTATAGCTTCTGCTCGCTCCCAAGCTGTGCCGATGGCGAGTCGCCAAACGCTCCGGTCGTACTCGGAACCGACGGGAATTTTTATGGAACGACGATAGGCGGTGGAACGGGCACTGTGTACTGCGGCGAGGGCTGCGGCACAGTCTTCAAGCTCACTCCTAAGGGCGTTCTTACTACGCTGCACAATTTCTGCACAGTCTACCCTTGCGACGACGGCGGCTTGCCGGTTTCGGGACTGGTCCAGGGCACCGACGGCAATTTCTACGGCGTCGCTCCCGACTATGGCGGCGAATTCAATGATAATTTTGCGCAGGGCACGGCCTATAAAATCACTCCCTCGGGCACATTCACCACGTTGTATGCCTTCTGCCAGCAAAATAATTGCACCGACGGCCAGATGCCCAGGGCGCCACTAGTTCAAGGAACGAATGGCCAGTTCTACGGAACCACCGAGAATGGCGGCGCGAATGGGTATGGCGAGATTTTTGAGATTAGCTCGGCGGGGGGCACACCTGCGATCGTGTACAGCTTCGACCAGCCCGTTGACGAAGACGGTTCCGAGCCCTTTAGCCGCCTGCTTCAAGCCAACAACGGCAATTTTTATGGAATGGCTCAGTTCGGCGGCACTTCTCCTTGTTTCCTCGGCTACGGGTGCGGAACGCTTTTCGAGATGAATCCATCAAGCGGAGAGTTTACCTGGGAGTTCGACTTCAACAGCACCAACGGTGCCAATCCGGAGGGCGGCTTTGTTCAAGGCGGCGATGGCAATCTTTACGGCATCGCGTCCAGTGGTGGAAGCAATGATGGCGGCAGCATCTTCAAGATGACGCCCAGCGGCACGATGACTACGTTGTATAACTTTTGCGCTAATCCTTGCACCGCTGGATATAACCCCTCCTTCGGCCTGTTCCAGGCCACGAATGGGCTCTTTTACGGAATCGCGGGCAGCGAGCAGAATGGCAATGACTACGAGATCATGTTCAGCTTCCAGGCGCCGGGACTGAAACCATTCATAACGGCGCTGCCCGCTTCGGGCAAGGTCGGGGCTCCCATAAAAATACTCGGAAGCGATTTGACTGGAGCCACGGCAGTCAGCTTTAACGGAACCAACCAGCCGGCGTTCACCGTTGTCTCGAGGACCGAAATCACGACAACCGTGCCAACTGGCGCGACCACTGGAAAAGTTGCGGTGACAACTCCGGCTGGCTCGCTTTCCACGGTCGTTCCGTTCCGGGTGCCCTAGTCAGAACTTGCTTTTGGCAAACAGCGTTATCGCCGGGCAAAGAGAAAACAGAAAGAGGACGGTAGACCCCACCGTCCTCTTCTTTAAGCTCCAGTGTGTCCTGCTGAAACCGCTATGCCAGCTTGGTGCACACCGCTTTCGTCTGCGTGTAGTTGTTGAGAACGTCGTGGCCCATCTCGCGGCCCCATCCCGATTGCTTGTATCCGCCGAACGGAAGTGAAGCGTCGAAGATGTTGTAGCAGTTGATCCACACCGTCCCGGCGCGTAGATACTCGGCCGTGCGGTGAGCCTTGCCGATGTCGTTCGTCCAGACGGCAGCCGCAAGGCCATACTCGCTATTGTTGGCGCGAGGCAGAATTTCTTCCGCATCGGTGAACGGCATCGCGGCTACCACCGGCCCAAAGATTTCTTCCCTTACCACTTTCATGTCTTCGCGCGTGTTTACCAGCACCGTTGGTTCGACAAAATATCCCTTGTCGCCCTTCTTGTGGCCACCCGCAATGGCCTTCGCGCCTTCCGAGACACCGGCCTCAAGATAGCCGCACACTCTGCTTAGTTGCTCCGCAGAGACGAGCGGCCCCATCTGCGTTTCCGGATCGAGTCCGGACCCGATATTGATTTTGCTTGCGTAATTGGCCACGCCCTCTACGACCCGGTCGAAGATTGGTTTTTCAATGTAGAGCCGCGATCCCGCGCAGCAGCATTGCCCGTGATTGAAGAAGATCGCGCTGGCCGCTCCGGGGATGGCGGTCTCGAGATCGGCATCCTTGTAAACCACGTTCGGAGATTTTCCGCCGAGTTCGAGCGACACCTTTTTCAAGTTGCCCGTCGCGGCGTGAACAATCAGCTTGCCAACTTCGGTCGATCCAGTGAAAGCAATTTTGTCGACATCCGGATGCGCGGCCAAAGCGGCGCCGGCAGTCTCTCCGTAGCCGGGAACGATGTTGACGACGCCCTCCGGGAAACCCGCTTCCATGACGAGGTCGCCCAGACGCAGCGCCGAAAGCGGCGTTTGCTCTGCCGGCTTCAATACCACTGTGCAGCCGCAAGCCAGTGCTGGACCCAGCTTCCACGCGGCCATGAGCAGCGGGAAATTCCAGGGAATGATCTGCCCGGCAACTCCCACCGGCTCGCGCAGCGTGTAGGCGAGATACTTTGCTCCCGGAGTGTATGGAACGGAAATCGGAATCGTGTTGCCTTCGATTTTCGTCGTCCATCCCGCCATGTAGCGGAATAGATCGACGGCCAGCGGCACATCGGCAGCCCGCGCGATGGTCAAAGGTTTGCCGTTATCCAGGCTTTCGAGATAGGCGAATTCTTCGGTGTGTTGCTCCAGCAAATCGGCGAGCTTCCAGATCAGCCGCCCGCGCTCAGACGACGTCAATTTTCGCCACGGGCCGTGATCGAAAGCTTTGCGCGCGGCTCTTACCGCTTGTTCAATATCTTCCCGGTCGCCTTCCGCCACCTGCGCCAGAACTTCTCCAGTCGCGGGATTGTAAGTTGGAAATGTCTTTCCAGAAATCGAGTTGACCCACTTGCCGTTGATCAACATCGGGCGCGGCTTCTCAATGAAGTCCGCAACCTGCGGATGAATCTGTGGTGATACTGCGATACCCATATGCCCTCCTTAGTTCACGCTTGCGAATCGAAATCGGAAATTGAGATAGAGCTTGAATTGATAGAGAAAGACCAAAGCTGAAAATTCACTACGAAAATTCGAGCCGGAAACCCCATGACGTGGCGCCGACGCATGGGCGCAGAGAAAAGTGACGGAGTTATGCTAGTCCCGCATCAAGAGAAAAGCAATTGTGACCCGCAGATATTAAAGCAAGCCAATAAAACAGTCTCGCAGCCGAGCGAACGCCCGTCACTCGCCATAAGGAACCCAGATATTTTTTACCTGCGTGGCGTGTTCCAGGAACCAGCGCCCTTCGGCAAACCTCGAATCGAACCAGTCGATGGCTCGGCCTTCGTTCGTCCAAACCTGCTTCAGGTTGCCCACCGACATGGCTTTTGCGGCAGTGGCGCTCGCGGCATCGCCAAAGCACCAAACCGCATCGACGTCATCGTGTTCGGCGATGGTTTTCAAAAGCGGAGAAACGTATCCCGTCACAATGTTGACCGCGCCGGCAGCCATGTCGCTGGTATCGAAAACTTGATAGAGATCGGCGGCGATCAGCGGATACGCCTCGGATGGAACCGCGATCACCGTGTTGCCGACGGAAAGAGCCGGCATCACAAGAGACAAAAACCCGAGCAACGGCGCTTCCCTCGGACAGATGATGCCCATCGTTCCCAGAGGTTCGTTCATGGCGATCGCGATATTACGAAAAGGAGGGTTGTGCACCGCGCCATCGAATTTGTCGGCCCACGCCGCATAAGAGAAGATGCGCTGGATGCCAATCTCAAGTTCGGCTTCAGCCTGCTTTTCGCCGACCGCGGCTGCCAGGCGGCGCGCAACCTCGTCGCGACGCTGTGAAAGATTCTCGGCGCAATAGTAAAGCACTTGCGCACGGTTGTGCGCGGTCGCTTTGGTCCATGCCTCGGCCTTCCGCGCTGCCTCGACAGCATTGCGAATATCCTTTCGGTTGCCGAGCGAGGCTTCGCCCAACAACTTTCCGTCTGGAGAGCGAACTTCCATGCTGTAACCCGAATCGGGCCGAGCCTGCTTGCCACCGATGTACAGCTTCACCGTCCGATCGATGGCCGGGGTCGCGGACTCGTCAGGTTGGTCAACGTTTTTGGAAACAGCCGCGCGCTCGGAGGAGAGCTTGGGAAGTTTCTTAAACCATGCCGGCTGCAGGTATTCCAGCATGCCTTCTCTGCCGCCCTCGCGGCCGAACCCGCTCTCACGATATCCGCCAAAACCGCAGGAGGCGTCAAAAAGGTTCGTGCAGTTCACCCACACAACGCCGGCTTTCAGTTGCGATGCAACCTGCAAAGCCACATTCACGTTCTCACTCCAGACGCAGGCTGCCAATCCATAAACCGTATTGTTCGCCAACTCAACCGCTTCCCGCGGAGTTCGAAACGTCATGGCTGCAAGCACCGGCCCGAAAATTTCCTGTTGCGCCACGATCGACGTAGGGTGTACATCGCTGAGAAGCGTGGGTGGGAAGAAAAATCCGCGGGCAGGCAATTCGATCTGCGGCTGCCAGCAGGTTGCGCCTTCCGCGATTCCCTGCGCGACCATCCTTTGAATGCGTTCCAACTGCACACGGGCAACGATCGCTCCGATGTCGATGGCTTTATCGAGCGGTGGTCCGATGCGCAATGTGCTCATGCGCTGCCGAATTTTTCCGATCAGCGCCTCGGCAATGCTTTCCTGCATCAACAGACGTGAACCAGCACAGCAGACTTGCCCTTGATTGAACCAGATTCCATCGACCAGCCCTTCGACCGCGCTGTCGAGATCGGCATCGTCAAAGACAACGAACGGGGATTTCCCGCCCAATTCGAGAGACAGGCGCTTCTCGGTTCCTGCGGTTGCGGCGCGAATCGCGCGCCCGACCTCGGTTGAGCCGGTGAATGCGATCTTGTCGACATCAGGATGCTTGACCAGCGCCTCGCCCGTCGAACCATCCCCGGTGACGATATTCACCACGCCAGCAGGCAGACCGGCTTCTTCGCATAAGCCCGCAAAAGCGAGCGCGGTGAGGGGCGTGTATTCGGCCGGCTTCAGCACGACTGTATTTCCAGCTGCAAGCGCAGGCGCAATTTTCCACGCCAGCATGAGCAGCGGGAAGTTCCAGGGAATGATTTGGCCCACTACGCCACAAGGCTCGAACTCGGCAAATTCCTGATCGAGCAACTGCGCCCAGCCGGCGTGATAGTAGAAATGCCTGGCAACCAGGGGAATGTCGATGTCGCGGCTCTCGCGAATCGGCTTGCCGTTATCCATGGTTTCGAGAACGGCAAGCAGCCGCGAGTGTTTCTGCACCAGCCGGGCCAACGCATAGAGGTAGCGAGCGCGAATATGAGGAGCAAGCGAGCGCCACCTGGGAAATGCCGCGCGAGCCGCCGTCACAGCGGCATTAACATCAGCTGGCGAGCCTTGCGCAACCGAGGCCAGCGTTTCTCCGGTGGAGGGATCAAGCGTCTCGAAGTAAACCCGCTCGACTGGCATCTGCCATCTGCCATCGATGAAATGGGCAAACTTCCGGCCGTGACGTTCCAGCCAGGATTG
>JASICF010000280.1 GCA_030044775.1 Candidatus Sulfotelmatobacter sp.
TGCGAATGTTGAGACCGAGGTTGAGTTGGGTCTCGGCTTCTTCGGGCGCGGCTTCGCCTTTCATTTCGCGGACGGCGCGCTCAAGCATTTGCGTGTAGAGCTCGAAGCCGATGGCTTCGATGTGTCCACTTTGCTCGCCGCCGAGCATGTTGCCGGCGCCGCGGAGTTCGAGATCGAGTGCGGCGAGTTTGAAACCTGCGCCGAGGTCGGAAAATTCTTTCAGCGCGGCGAGACGGCGGCGGGCGATGGGAGTGAGTTCGACTTCCGACGGAATAAGGAGATAAGCGTAAGCGCGGCGATTGGAGCGGCCGACGCGGCCGCGGAGTTGATAAAGTTCGGAGAGGCCGAGGCGTTCGGCGCGGTTGATGAGGATTGTGTTGCAGAGAGGGATGTCGAGGCCGTTTTCGATGATGGTGGTGGAGACGAGAATGTCGGCTTCGTGATGCATGAACTTCAGCATCACTTTTTCTAGTTCGCCTTCGGACATTTGGCCGTGGCCGACGATGATGCGGGATTTGGGCGCGAGCACCTGAATTTTTGCCGCGATTTCCCAGATGGTATCGACGCGGTTGTGAACGAAATAGACCTGGCCGCCGCGTTCGAGCTCCTGCTCGATCGCCGATTGAATCAGTTTTTCATCCCAACTGGCGACGACGGTTTGGATTGCCATGCGGTCTTTGGGCGGAGTTTCGATCACGCTCATATCGCGCAGGCCGACGAGCGACATGTGCAGGGTGCGGGGAATAGGCGTGGCGGACATGGTGAGCACGTCGACTTGCTTGCGCATTTGCTTGATGCGCTCTTTGTGGCGGACGCCGAAGCGCTGTTCTTCATCGACGATGAGGAGGCCGAGGTCGGAGAATTTGATGTCTTTTGAAAGGATGCGGTGGGTGCCGATCAGAATGTCGATTTTGCCGGCTTCGGTTTTCTGCAGAATTTCTTTTTGCTGCTTCGCGTTGCGGAAGCGGCTGATCATCTCTACGGTGACGGGGAACGGGGCGAAGCGCTGCTTGAAGGTTTCGTAGTGCTGGAATGCGAGGACGGTTGTGGGGGCGAGGACGGCAACCTGCTTGTTGTCGCTGACGGCTTTGAAAGCGGCGCGCATGGCGACTTCGGTCTTGCCGTAGCCGACATCGCCACAGAGCAGGCGGTCCATGGGTTGGGAAGTTTCCATGTCGCGCATGACATCTTTAATGGCCTCGGCCTGATCTTCGGTTTCGTTGAATTCGAAGGCATCTTCAAATTCGCGAAACCATTCGTTACCGGGCGGAAAGGCGTGGCCGACGGCGGTTTTGCGGGCAGCATAGAGCTTGAGGAGTTCATCGGCCATGTCTTTCATGGCCTTGCGGACGCGAGCTTTGGTTTTCGACCAGGCTTGCGTGCCGAGATGACTGAGGACTGGCTTGGCGCCTTCGGACGAACGATATTTCTGGACGAGATCGAGACGGGTGAGCGGAACGTAGAGACGGGCGGCTTCGGCAAATTCGAGGAGCATGAATTCGGCTGGGCCGTCGCCGTGATTGATTTCTTTCAGGCCCTGATACTGGCCGATGCCATGCTCGACGTGGACGACGTAGTCGCCGACCTGGAGATCGCGAAAGTCGGAGAGGAACGCGGAGACTTTGGATTTTGTGCGCTGCGGATGAGAACCGACGGCTTCGGATTCGTCGAAGAGATCGCGGGAGCCGAAGATGGCGAGATTGGCTTCGGGAATGAGGACGCCATCGGGAATGTAGGCGGTGGCTAACGTGGTGGTGAAAACTTCTCCGGCGAAGTAGCTGGTTTCATCGGCGTAGCTTTCGCCGCCGCGGGTGCGGGTTCCGAGCTTGAACGAAACGTTGTACTCGGTGAAGACATCGGCGAGGCGCTCGACTTCTCCGATGTTGGGAGCGGCGATGAGGACGCGCTTGCCTTCTTTTGTAATCTTTTGAACTTCTTCGAGCATGGCGGGAACCTGACCGTGGAAGCGGGGCGAAGGTTGGGTGAGAAATTGGATGGCGGTCTCGGCTTGGGTTGCGTCGCGGGTTATCCCTAGATGTTCGACGTCTGCGCCGGGAAGTGATTTTATTTTCTCCCACCAGGCGTTGGGAGCGATGTAGAGGTCTTCGGGACGAACGAGATTGCCGACGCCGCTGCGCTCGTGAGATTCGGAGATGCGGGACCAGAATTTGTCGAATTCCTGGGTGAGTTGATCCGGTTCGTCGATGAGAACGGCGGCGTTCGGCAGGAAATCGAAGATCGTGCCGGTCGCTCCGGCGACGGGAGAGTAAAACTCCCAGCCGGGGAAAACGTTGACGCCGGTGGAGCGAACAGCGGCCTCGATGATTTCTTCGCTGTCCGGCCGGCCAGAGCCGACGATGCGCTTACCGCTGAGGCGAGCGTGGATTGCACCCAGAAGGTGTTCACTCACGGGAGTTTCGGTGAGCGGAAGAAGCAGCGCCTCGTCAACAGGATTTGAAGAGCGTTGAGAAGCGGGATCGAATTTGCGGATGGACTCGGCTTCGTCGCCGAAGAACTCGATGCGAAGCGGACGGTCGGCTTCGGGAGAATAAACATCGAGGATGCCGCCGCGAACGGCGTACTGGCCGGGCATTTCGACGACATCGGTTGAGGTGTAGCCGACGGTGTTGAGATGGGCGAGGAGGGATTCGAGGTCGAAAGATTCGCCGCGACGGATGGTGCGAGCGAGGCCGGAGTAGTAATCGGGTGATTGAAGCTTGATGGCAGTGGCGGCGATGGGCGAGACGACGATGCTGGCAGCGCAGGTCGAGATTTTCCAGAGGGCGGTGGCGCGTTCTTCCTGGAGTTCAGGGTGGGGCGAAAGATTCTGGAAAGGCAAAACGTCGCGGGCGGGTAAAGAAAGAATGGAGCCGGGATCGGAGGCGGAGGTGAGCTCGGCGAATCCGCGGAGGATGGGAATGAGATCTTCGACGGCCCGATTGTCGTTGACGATGAAGAGGATGGGCCGCTGGGAAGCGCGCTGGAAAAGCACCAGAAGCAACGCTTTGGCCGTGGGGGTGAGCCCAGAGACACGAATGCGCCCCGTGCCCTCTTTCAGGTGGGAGGCTACACGCGAGAAGGCTGGAAGATGCTCGACGTCCGCGAAAAGTTCGCGGACGAAGGGAAGAAGCATGCAGAGATTATTTTAGCAGCGGGTTGCGCTGCGCGCGACCCTGCGGATCAGATGGCGGCTCGGTTTGACTCAGGCGGTGTGCTGACGGGAGATCCCCGTTCGACGCGCTCGCTGCGCTCACTTGATCAGGGCAGGCTCTCGTCCCGCTGGTAAGAGCGCGGGACTTCGGGATGACGCCAAGTCGTGGGTGCTTGTTGGTTCGTAAAATCCCCACGTCTCGCAAAAGGGGCATCCGGCGAGCTTAGCTCGCCCGGACAGCCGAGGGCGGCTGTCCCTACATATCTCGTTTTGGGCTCACTTCGTTTTGGCTTGGGCTTTGGATGATTTTGCGCGATTGAAGAGGTTCGGGGAATCGAGGCGGCGGCAGAGCGCTTCAAATTCTGGTTGTGGGCCGGGCCAATGCAGGTCATCCACAGTCTCGAAGACAGGAGCATCCAGACGCAGGGTCGCGAGAGTGCGAAAGAGCAAAGCGTCGTCCCATGTGCTGAAGAGCGATTCCGCGAGCGAACGGGAGCGGCGAATGGATTGTGGCCAATCGCGCGAGTCTCGGGGAATGTTTTCGAGGTGGGGGTAGTGAGCGAGAACGGCGGCTGCTGCTTTGGCGCCCCAGCCAGGCACGCCGGGAAAGCCATCGGCAGAATCGCCGACTACGGCGAGGTAATCGGGAATCGAAACCGGGCTTACTCCAAACTTAGCCACGACGCCAGCTTCATCGCGCAGCGCGTTTTGACGGCGATCGAGTTGGACGACGCGAGTTCCGGCAACGCACTGTGCCAGATCCTTATCCGGCGTGCAAATGATGACCTGTTGCACACGTTGATCGCAAGCGGCTCGGGCGGCCGCGGAGGCGAGAGCGTCGTCGGCCTCGAACTCGATCATCGGCCAGACCAGCACTCCCATGGCCTGCAGCGCTTCTTCGAGGATGGGAAATTGCGAGAGTAATTCTGGTGGAACGCCTTCGGCGGTTTTGTATCCGGGATAAAGATTGTTGCGAAAGGACTCGACTACGTGGTCGGTGGCGACGCCGAGGTGGGTTGTGCCGCTCTCGATCATCGAGAGCACGGAGAACAAAACACCGCGAACCGCGGCGATCTCCTGGCCGCCGGAGTCTTTTGAAGATGGCAATGCGAAGAAATGGCGGAAGAGTTCGTAGGTGCCGTCGATGAGATAGATGTTCATTGACATCTTTTTCTGTTTGCACGAACGCGAGCAAAAAGCAGGTTCCTCACGGTCGCTTTGCGACTGTTCGGAATGACATTGTTAACCTTCCATCCTCATTTAGAGCCGCAACAATGGTCGCGTCAGGCAGGTCGGGCCGCCGCTGCCGTTGATGCAGAGTTCGGAACCGGGGAAGGTGCGGACATCAAATCCGGCGGCGCGGAGACGGGCGTTGGTCCTGGCGTTTTCAGCGATGGCGAGCAAGCGATTGTTGCCGAGAGCGAGGACATTGCAGGCGAGGGTGTCGCGCTCGGAAGGATCGATCTCGACGAAATTGAAGTTGCGGGATTTGAGCAGTTCGACGGTTTCGACCGCCAGCCAGGGAAGGTCGACGAGGGCGGTGTGATCGTCGAGAAGACTGATGAGAGACATTAAATGAAGACAGGCGGAGGGTCCGGAGCCGTAGGGGAGTGGGGCCGGAAAAACTTCGATCCGGCCCTGAATCAGCAGATCTCGAATGTACCGAATGGCTGAGTAGTTCGTACGATGACCTTGGCCGATCAGCAAAGTTTTGGAGTCGAGCCATAGCATGTCGCCGGCTTCGGCTGTGCGGGGCGCAGGGATGCTGGCAATCGTTGGGATTTTAAGACGGTGGCAGAATCCAGCGTGATGGGCGGATT
>JASICF010000281.1 GCA_030044775.1 Candidatus Sulfotelmatobacter sp.
TGCCGACGTAGCCGACGGTGCCGTTCGACCGCACAATTACTTTTTGATCTTCCTCGGAAATCTCCCGCGCCCCGAGATCCACGCCAGGCCGGGTTCCGATCTCCGTCAGAATATCGTCCATTTCGCTGTCGCAATCCTGCGCTCCCTTGCTCGTTTTCCTCTTCGGCGCTGCAAGGGCTTCGCCGGTTCCCGCGCGCCGCATCACCCAGCACCCTTTATTCTTGCCCTCGTTCTCATAAGTAAGGACGCCCGCACTTTTCAACTTGGTGAATGCGGCATCCCAGAAATGCAGGTGCAGAATCTCGCTCTCGCGCGGAAGAAAATCGTATTCGATATCGAGGCGGTCCATAGTTTCCAGATGCCGCTTGAGAACTGCGCTAGCAATCGTCTCCGCAACGGCCGCCGTCTCATTGTTGCCCGCTTCAATGGCATGCAGCGTTTCCGACCGCGCCTGCAGATTCTTTTTATCCTGCTCATACCACTGCGAAACGCGCGCATATAAATCCCAGCAGTAATAATCGAAGCGCGGCTCGCGTATCAGCGCATCGATCTCCGCTCGCGATTTCTTGGCAAGATGTGTAAAGCCGACCACCACGTCCGCAACCTGCACGCCGGTGTTGTCGATGTAATTTTGCACATCCACCTCGCGCCCGGCGTAGCGCAGCAAACGCACGAACGTGTCTCCCAGCACGGCATTTCGCAGATGCCCGATATGGGCGGCCTTGTTCGGATTGATGCTGGTATGCTCGACGAGAATTTTTCCGGAAAATGCCGCTCCAGCAGGCGTCTCATCGCGAGCGAGAGCCTGAGCCAGCCACGCTCGATCGAACCTTGCATTCAGATAACCGGGAGGCGCAGCTTTGAACTCTGAAATGCCCTCCACGCCGCCAATTTCCGAACGGATTGATTCCGCAATCTTCAGCGGTGCGCTGCGCAAGGACTTGGCGAAGGGAAAAAGCGGAATCGCAAAATCACCGAGCGCTACCTTGGGCGGCTGCTCGATCACGAGTGCAGGCAACGCCGTTTCCGGATAACGCTGCCGCAGAAACTCGCTTACGCTCTGGGCAAGACGCTGCTCAAGATGACGGTACAAAGCTCTCCTCGGAACTGTTCGGTGAAGATAGTGATTTTAGCAGAGCACGCCGCGGCACTCGTTTGACGCGGAATGGTCAGTTCCCTATGATGAAAAAATCAGCGAAAACGGGTTTCCTCGCGGAGATACGGTAGCCTCGAAAACGAGTAGAGGTTAATTCTTCCTGTCTGAGCGCCTCCGTAGTGGAGTTGATAGCCATGCGCATCGCCTATCTCGAATGCTTCTCCGGCATCAGCGGCGACATGTTTATGGGCGCGCTCGTCGATGCTGGAGTCTCGCCCCAGATTCTGCGCGATGCCGTCGCCGCTCTCGATATCGGTGCGCGGCTGGAAATTTCTCAGGTTGTGCGCAGCGGAATTTCCGCCACCAAAGCTGATGTCTGGGTGGACGGAGAAAAAGATCTTCCCCGCGAAGAATATTGGGAAGAGCAACTCGCTTTGCAGACTACTCCCGGAAGCACTCGCTCGATCGAGCATCAACACGAGCATTCCCATTCGCATGAACACAAGCGGAACGATCACCTGCCTCATAAACATGATGGCAGCCACGGTCGAACGCTCACCGAGATAAAGCAAATCATTTCTGCCGCTGCGATTTCGCAGCGGGCGAAACGCACTGCAATCTCAATCTTCACTGCGCTCGGAGAAGCCGAAGCAAAGATTCACAACACTTCCCTCGATCACGTGCACTTTCACGAGGTCGGCGCGGTCGACGCGATGGTCGATATCGTCTGCGCGGCCGTCGGTGTGGAGGCCTTGGGACTCGACGAAATTATTTGCTCGCCGCTGAACGTCGGCGGAGGAACCGTAAAGTGCGCTCACGGCACGCTTCCAGTCCCCGCTCCGGCCACTCTTTCGCTGCTGGCCGATGCGCCTGTCTACTCAACCGGGATCCAGGCCGAACTGGTAACTCCGACCGGCGCAGCCATCGTGAAAACCCTGGCTTCGCGATTTGCTTCCTTTCCTGAGATGAAGGTCGAGAAATCCGGCTACGGTGCCGGATCGCGCGATTTTCCCGCGCATCCAAATGTTGTACGCCTGACGATCGGCGAGGCATCGTCGCACTCTCTTGCCGCGAAAGCCGCGTCGGAAACGGTTACCGTGCTGGAAGCAAATCTTGATGATCTCAACCCTCAGGTCTTTGCTTATGTCATGGACCGGTTGCTGGAAGAAGGCGCGCTCGATGCGTTCGGCATGCCGGCGCAGATGAAAAAAAATCGTCCGGGAATGTTGCTGACGGTGCTGTGCACTCCCGAAAACGAAGGCAAATTGACAAAGTTGATCTTCGCCGAAACCACCACGTTGGGCGTTCGGCGCCGTGAAGAGCGCCGGCAGATTTTAGCGCGGCGATGGGAAAAAGTTTCCACCCCGTGGGGTGAGATTCGAATCAAGATCGCCAGCATGAACGGCACGATTACAAATTATGCTCCCGAATACGAAGATTGCCGGCGTATCGCCGCGGAACATCATGTCCCGTTGAAAATCGTGATGGCGACCGCTGCGGAAGCATGGTCAGGAAAAGCAAGCTCCTCACCGGTTCTTCGTACCGGTTCGGAATGACAGCCTGAGTGCAAGCTCTTCCAAAATCAATTTAAGTTTAGAAATATGAGCAAGAAGTTCTACATCACGACGCCTATCTATTACGTAAATGCGCGGCCACACCTCGGCCACGCCTACACCACCGTTGCCTGCGACACCATCGCGCGGCGGCACCGCATGCTCGGCGAGGAGACTTTTTTCCTTACCGGCACCGACGAGCACGGGCAAAAAATCGAACGCGCCGCCGAAGCTGCGGGAAAAACGCCGCAGCAATATGCCGACGAAATCTCCGGCGAATTCAGGCAATTGTGGAAGCGGATGGGCATCTCGAACGACGATTTCATCCGCACCACCGAACCGCGCCACACCAAGCGCTTGCAGGAACTCTTTCGCCAAATTCGCGACAACGGCTATATCTATAAAGGTGTCTACACCGGCCAATATTGCGTCTCGGACGAACTTTACGTCGACGGCGCGCAGCCCGGCGATCCCTGCCCCACCTGCGGACGAATCACCGAAACCGTAAAAGAGGAAAACTATTTCTTCAAGCTGTCGGCATTTCAGGATAAGTTGTTGGCCCTTTACGCGAATCCCGAGTTCATCCGCCCCGAGACGCGCCGCAACGAAGTCATTTCGTTTGTTCGCTCCGGCTTGCGCGATTTGTCGGTCAGCCG
>JASICF010000282.1 GCA_030044775.1 Candidatus Sulfotelmatobacter sp.
AAATTCGTTATTGCGAGTCGAAAGCAAACCGTGTCGAGCGCTACGCCGCGCGTTTCGCCGCGAAAGAAGCCGCCATGAAAGCTCTTGGCACCGGCTGGAATCATGGCGTCCGCTGGCAAGATTGCGAAGTCGCTCGCCTGCCAGGCAAACGTCCTACGATGGTTTTCCACGGCCGGGCGGGTGAGTTTGCCGCCAGGCTGGGCGTAAAGAACACGGCACTTTCCATTTCGCACACCGCGGAGCAGGCGATCGCGCAAGTCATTCTTGAGAGCTAAGCCCGAGCGGTGACGCTTTGGATCGCGCAGGCCACGCCTCTGCTAGACTGGCAAATTCTTCCCTCATGTCCACGACCAGCGAAGTCGTAAACCCGATTGCTTCTTCCGAAGGCATTCCAGAGCGCAGTCTTCTGCTGGGGTTGGGGCTCGCCAGCTTCGCCGCGCTCCTGTTGGAACTGGCGCTGACGCGGTTGTTCTCGGTCGTCCTCTTCTATCATTTTGCTTTTCTTGCCATTTCGATCGCCCTGCTCGGCCTGGGCGCTGGCGGGGTTTTTGCCTATTTGCTCAAGTGGCAACTGGCACGTTTTTCCACTCGAGGACTGGGCGGGTGGTTATGCCTGGTCAATGCGGCAGTGGTTTTCGTGGTCCTGGAAATCGTGCTGCGCGTGCCGGTCGCCTTAAGCGTAACGTGGAAGAATTCACTACATCTGACGGTTCTCTACCTGACTGCGGCCGTGCCGTTTTTCCTGACCGGACTTCTGTTCTCTATCGCCTTTTCGCGCGAGACCTGGCGTGTCTCGCGCCTCTATGGCGCAGATCTCGGCGGTGGAGCGTTGGCGTGCGTCGCTGTAGTTCCTTTGCTCAACTGGATTGGAGGGCCGAACACAATCCTGGCTGCGGGTGTTGCCATGGCAATCTCGGGCGCCCTATGGTCGGGAGTCGGCAACATTCGCAAAATCGCAATTGGCGTTGCCGCGGCTCTTGCGGCCGTGATCGCCGCGAACCATTCGGGCCGTCTCATCGACGTGGTTTATGCCAAGGGCATGTTTCGCGATCCCGCGTGGGTGGAGTTCTCCCAATGGAATGCACTGTCACGCGTGGAAGTCGATCGCCAAGGCGAAGCGAAGGCCATTGTCATTGACGCCGACGCTTCCACCTACATCATGAACTGCGATCTCGCCCACTGGCATGACAGCGATTGGGAAAAAGATCTCATGTCCGCGCCGCCGGCGCTCGCCAATGTTCTGCGGCCCCGTGGTGAGTTCGCCATTATCGGGCCGGGCGGCGGAGTCGACGTGCTTCGCGCCGTCGCCAGCGGCAGCCCGAGCGTAACAGGCATCGAAATTAATCCCATCATAGCCAACACCATCATGCGCGGGCGTTACTCCGATTACGCACAGCATCTTTACCAGCGGCCCGAGGTCCACATGCAGGTTACCGACGGGCGCTCCTACCTGCGCTCCACGCCTCAGCGATTTGATGTCGTGCAGATGACGCTAGTCGATACCTGGGCTTCTACCGCCGCAGGCGCTTTCGCGCTCAGCGAAAACAATCTCTACACTGTCGAGGCTTTCCGGGAATATTTCGAACATCTCAAACCGGATGGCATGATTGCCATTACTCGCTGGGAATTTCGCGAGCCACGGGAAGCGTTGCGCGTTGTGGCGGTCGCTATAGAGGCGTTGCATAGTCTGGGAGTATCAAGCACTGAGCGCAACTTCATTGTGGCTTCGCAAGGATGGCTCAACGAAGATGGCATTCCGGTTGTGGTTCTTGCCAAAAAAACCGCCTTCAGTACCGACGAAGTATCTGCCGTGGAAGCTCACGTTCAGAAATATCCTCAACTCAATCCCCTTTATCTTCCTTCCGACCTCGATAAAGCCCACTTGGCCGAAAACCCCTTCGCCGATCTGATCGCCAGCAACGACCCCTCTCGTTTTGCGCAAGGCTACGCCTACAACGTTGCACCTGTGACCGATAACGCGCCGTTTTTCTTTTTTACTCTCAAGCCGGGGCAGATCCTTCACGGACAAGCCCTGCGGCACGCCATCGACTGGAAGGTAAATCTCGGGGTGCTTGTCTTGTTGGTTGTTCTAGGGGTATCGATTGCGGCAGTCGTGGGGTTCTTGATTTTGCCGCTGGCGCTGCAAAGGGGACGCCATTCGCCGTTTCGCGTGCTTTATTTCGTGGCCATCGGCCTGGGATATATTTTGGTTGAAATTGCCTTTATTCAGCGGTTCGTGCTGTTTCTGGGCCACCCCACCTACGCGCTGACGGTCGTTATCTTTTCGCTGATGTTGTCGAGCGGAGCCGGAAGCCTCATGTCCCGAAGGTCGATCGGCCGCACGGAACGGGTTGCGATTCCGTTGATCCTGGCAATTCTGATCCTGACTGCAGAGGCTTTTTTTCTTTCGCACGCGCTCGCCGCATGGGTGGGTTTGAGGTTTACCGCTCGTCTGGCGATCAGCGCAGTCTTGCTCGTGCCCCTGGGCTTCGTCATGGGCATGCCGTTTCCGACTGGGCTGCGCGCACTAACTGCTGTTTCGTCAAGTCCTCCGAACGAAACGGACAAGGATGGGGATAGCGCCGTTGAATGGGCATGGGCCATGAACGCCGCGGCCAGCGTTTTAGGTTCGGTCCTGGCCATGGTGATTGCGATTCAATTTGGCCTGACCGTCACTTTGGCTTGCGGAGCAGCAGCTTACCTGGCCGCCCTGCTGTTTCTTCCGGTACTCCACCAACAAGTCTTTTAGAGAGGTACGCCTGCTTTGTTATGATGCTGCGAGGGGTGCCGCTAGCTGGGAGGTGTTCCAAGCGTGTACCGACGACAGTCGCAACCTGCGGCATAAGGAAATTATTTGCCGAGTCAGAAACAACTTAAATGGTCGCAACTTAAAGTCGGTTTGACCGTTGTTTTTGCCAGCCTGGTGCTGGCCGTCCTTCTGTTTCTCATGTCAGGCACGACGGGCCTGTTCACCAAACGCATTACCCTCTACTCCTACTTTGATAACGCCAGCGGCCTGCGTGTGGGCGCTCCTGTGCGCCTGAGTGGAGTGGATATTGGCAATGTGACCGCCATACGGGTGGTAGCCGACAAGGACAAGCGGATCACTCCCGTAGAAATCACCATGCGGGTCAGCACAAAGTATGGCTTCAATCTGCGGCGCGATTCGGTGACTTCGCTCGATACCGCCGGCGTGTTAGGTGAAACCTATCTCGACATCGATAGCTCGCAATCCGTAGGCGCGCGCGCGCAGAACGGGGACATCCTGCCGACGCATGTCCATCCCGATTTCAACGAAGTGGTCCGCTCCAGCGAGAGCACGCTGCAGAACATGGACGCCCTGCTGAAGCGCGCCGATCGCATCCTGGCCTTCGCGGAAAGCGGGAAAGGGTCGCTCGGCAAGTTGATCTACGATCCGACCTTGTACGACAGGCTATCGGACACCGTTAAGGAATTTCAGGGAGTGGTCGACGAAGTGGCCAAGGGCCGGGGCAGTCTGGGTCAGTTGATCAGCAGCAACGATGCCTACAACAAGTTTCTGGCTACGCTGGATAAGATGAACACCGTGGTGGACGATTTACAGGCGGGCAAAGGAACTGCCGGCAAATTCCTGAAAGATCCGACTCTTTACAATAATGCCAACGATACGATCGCCAATTTGAAGCAAATCACAGCCGACATCAACGCGGGTAAGGGCACTCTCGGGAAACTCTCCAAAGATCAGGAGATGGCCGACAAGATCGCCACCACAATCAGCAAACTAGAGGCTCTGACCTCATCGCTCGAGGCAGGCCAGGGAACGGTTGGCAAGCTGCTGAAGGATGAGACCCTTTACAACAATACGAATCAGCTCATGGTAGAAGCTCAGGATTTCATGAAGGCGTTCCGGCAGAATCCCAAGAAATATCTCAGTATCAAGCTGCACATCTTTTGATTGAGTGATTGCTCGATTGGTGATTGAGCGATTGACAAATCAAGGTGCGGCGGTTGATCGCCCAATGACTCGATTTCCCGATCAACTCAATGCTTCGTCGATTCGGTTTGCTCGTGCGCGTGGTAGCTGGAGCGCACCATCGGCCCCGACTCGACGTGCCGAAAACCGAAGCGCAGGGCCTCTGCACGCAATTCGCGAAACTCCTCGGGCGTATAGAAGCGGGCGATCGGCAGATGATCGCGCGAGGGCCGCAGATATTGCCCGACGGTGAGAATGTCGACTCCGCGCCTGCCGAGATCGCGGAATACATCGATCAGTTCTTCGGTAGATTCCCCCAGGCCAACCATGACACCGCTCTTCGTTACCATGCGCGGCGAAAGTTTCTTGGAGTTTTCCAGCAACTGCAGCGTACGTTCATAGCGAGCCCCCGAACGCACGGCTCGATATAATCGCGGCACGGTTTCGGTGTTGTGGTTGAGCACATCCGGCTGCGCATCGAGGACAATTCTCAACGGCTCTTCCAATCCTTGAAAATCGGGAATCAGCACCTCGATGCGGCAATCCGGAATCAGTTCGCGGATTTCGCGGATGGTCTCGGCAAAGATTCTCGCCCCCCCGACGTTATCGTCATCACGATTCACGCTGGTGATAACCGCGTGTTTTAGTCCCAGCGTCGCAACCGCTTCGGCAACGCGTCGCGGCTCATCCCAGTCAATCGGCTCCGGTCGGCCCTTCGGAACAGCGCAGAATCCGCAGCGCCGGGTACAGATGTCGCCCAGCAGCATGAACGTCGCGGTTTTGTGATTCCAGCACTCGCCGATGTTCGGGCACTGGGCAGATTCGCAAACTGTGTGCAAGCCTAGCTCGCGCGCCAACTTTTTTAGATTGTGAAAGTTGTCGCCGAGAGGAGCTTTCGCGCGCAGCCAGTCGGGCTTCGGGACGCGCAGAGGAGGGTGCAGCTCGATCTGGATCAGTTGGGATGACGCGGACATCATTTCGATTTTATCAGTTTGCGATCGGCCGGGCTCAGCATCGCAAAGCAATTGAGTTTCCGAGGGACAACCAGATTGCGTCCGGCTCACGCCACTTCGACCAGGCCATACGTCTGTTGCCACCGCGCTTTCATGGCATAGAGCGCTTTGCTGATTTCCACCTGCGTGATTTCCGCATTGGGACCTGCAATCACCGCTGCGGCTTCGCGCTTCGCCAGTTCCAGCAATTGTCGATCCCTGATCAAATTGGCCACTCGAAAACTCGGCATGCCGGCCTGCCGCGTGCCGAAGAATTCCCCCGGCCCGCGCAATTCGAGAT
>JASICF010000283.1 GCA_030044775.1 Candidatus Sulfotelmatobacter sp.
GGGACGTGAAACCCGCAGAGCTGCAGCCGCGGCGGTGACAGTCAAACCCGCAGGCTCGACGATCTCAGTTCGGATGAAGTCGCCCGGATGGGGCGGATTTTTCATCGGCATGGGCGCATCCTTGTTCCTAGTGATAGTCCTCTAAGTTCAAATCGCTGATCTCATTCTCGGTTTCATCGACGCGGAATGTCAGGCGCCGATTGCGCGTAACGCTGAGGCTCCAGTGCCCCTTGCGATTTCCAGTTAAGACATGAGCCTTCCACGTGCGAAGGGAGCGAAGCTCGTTGTGGTTCTGCATGTCATCCAGGAACGCCAGCATCTTGCGGAGCTTGTCCACCGTATCCGGCGGCACACCTCTCGCGACATCTTCCTCATAGAACTTCTTCAGCCCTTTATGAGCGAAGCTGCGGATTCGCACTTTGCTTAGTGTAGCCTGTTACGTTACACTTGTCAAATTCAAAGGGCGAATGTTGAATCCAGTAACCGTCAGCGAACCGTAAAGCGAACGTTGCTGGTGAGAGTTGTGGCGCCGACAGTCACCTGCACGTTGCCTGAAGTTGCGCCAGCGGGGACATCGGTCGAAATGAGGTTGGCAGATTTCACTTCGAAGGTAGCGGCTGTACCGTTAAACGTCACGCTGGTTGCCCCTGTGAGCGCGGTTCCGAGTATGTCTACTTTCGCTCCGACCTTGCCGGAAGTTGGCAGAGTTTTTACGAACGGGCCCAAGCCATCAGAGAGTCGAAACAAGGTGCCAGCGCCCGCATCTCCCGGCCCGTAGCTTGTTGTACCGTAGAAATTGCCGCTTGTGTCCTGTGCGAGGCCACCGAATGGGCCTCCACCGTCGGTACATTGGGATTTTGAGCAGAAGTTGTAGAGCGAGGTGAACGTGCCGGTGGTGCTGATTTTGAAGATGGTGCCAGCGCTGTTAGCTCCGCCGGATTCGGTCGTTCCATAGAGATTTCCGTCCGTAGCCTGAATCAGCGATCCCAGCGGCTCCTGGCCGTCGGTGCCGTCGAAGGAGAGCAAGGTATTCAGCGTGCCTGCGGGCATAACAATCTGAAAAACCGTGCCGCATCCGCTGCACCCGGCACCACCGAGCTCGGTAGTGCCGTAGAGATTGCCGGCAATGTCCACCAGCGATCCATACGGCGCCTCGCCCTGGTCGCCACTGTTGGTGAAGCTGAACACGGTGGTGATCGTGCCGGTGGAGCTGATGCTATATACGGTTCCCGCACCGGCGTCCGGGCCGCCAGAGAGCGTAGTACCGTAGAAAAGACCGTTGCTGCCCTGCACCAGGCCGCCTCGGGGGTCTTCTCCGTCGGCGCAACCACTCAAAGAACAGAAGCTGTAAAGGCTGGTGAACTCGCTGCCGCTGGAGTTGATTTTGAATACCGTGCCGCTACGGTTAGCGCCGCCGTTGGAGGTCGTGCCGTAGAAGTAGCCGTCGGTTCCCTGCACCAGCGCGCCCCAGGGATTGTACCCATCGGTCACACCGAAGCTATGCAGGGTGGTCAACACTCCAGCCGGAGTGATCTTGAAAACCGTGCCGCAGTCGCAGATGGCGCCGTCATAGTAGGTGGTTCCGTAGAAGTTGCCGTCGGTGCCGAGCGTGAGGCCGGCATAAGGCTCCTCGCCATCGACGCAACTGGCAAGGGAACAGAAACTGTAGATGACGGTGATTTTGCCGGCAGGAGTGACTTTGAACACCGTGCCCTGGCTGTTGGCGCCGCCAACAACCGTTGTTCCGTAGAAATTGCCGTCGAGCCCCTGAACCAGGGAACCGTAATAAGGTTGGTAGGCGCTGGTGGTGTTGAAGTCGGCGAGAGTTTTGAATTGCGGGGCGGTCGCTGCGATCGCGGCGGCGACGGAGAGCAGCATGATAGAAAAGGAAATTTTGAACGATGCGGGCAGACGGCGAAGCAGCGTCTGCTGGTGGTCTTTATTATTACTATTCATGGATTCCTCCCGAGCCCGGAGTATGTCGATCGGACAACCGCACTGCGCAAGGGTTTCGAGCCTCGCGGCATTTTGGACGGGCGCAACGTTAGCACGAAGTATGAGCGCGGAGAAGTAAAAATTCGTGATGGGCATGCGCAAGGAATTGCAAGCGGTTGCAGTGGATTGCAACCCAAAACGCGGGAGCCGGCGGCGTGGATAGTGGGCGAGATCCAACAGCCGGCCACTACGCAAATTCTTTTCATCTTGACAGGGCCAACCCGGAAGAGCAGAATCCGCCTGCCCATTGCGCCGATTGATCTGTGAAAAGCGCGGAAAGGAAGGCCATGAAGTCACCACAGAACACCGGCCTGGGTAAACTCAACAAGGGAAACAGGGCTTGCGCTTTGCTTCTGCTGTGCGTGGCAACGGCGATTCCTTCAGCTGCGCAAACCTTCACGATACTCTTCAGTTTCGATTACACATCTCCTGTTTATCCAAGAGGGCTGGTCCAGGGAACCGACGGAAACCTGTACGGGACAACAGGAGGCGGCGGAGCCGCTGACGAAGGTATGGTCTTCGAGATGACCCCGAGCGGTACGCTGACCAGGCTTTACAGCTTTTGTTCCGAAAGCAACTGCGGGGACGGGGCGGATCCTAACGGAGGTTTGGTCCAGGCAACCAATGGGAACTTCTACGGAACGACATCTGCCGGCGGGGCATTTGGTTACGGAACCGTCTTCGAGATGACCCCGAGCGGCAAGGTGACCACGCTTTACAGCTTTTGCTCTCAAGTCGGCTGTGCGGACGGGGAATACCCGACAGCGGGGCTGATCCAGGCCAGCGATGGGAACCTCTACGGCACAACACAACAGGGGGGAACCTGCTGGATCCCGACAGGATGCGGCACGATCTTCAGAATCGCCCCTACCGGCACGCTGACGACGCTCTACAGATTCTGCGCCCAGAGCGAGGCTGAATGCATGGATGGGCAATGGCCTAGCGCGGGTCTGATCGAAGCCAGGAATAAAAACCTGTATGGGACAACCTCCTCTGGAGGGTCAGAGGGTAGCGGAACCGTGTTTTCAATGTCTCCGAGCGGGGCCGTGACGACGCTCTATAGCTTCTGCGTCCTAAGCGGTTGCGCAGACGGGGCGATTCCCGAAACGGAGCTGGTCCAAGACAGCAGCGGAAGCTTCTACGGGACAACGTACACCGGCGGCACCTTCGACGACGGGACGGTGTTCAGGATCACGCCCACTGGCGTGGTCACAACGCTTTACAGCTTCTGTATCCAAAGCGGATGTTCGGACGGGGCGCTTCCATCGGGATTGATTCAGGCGAGCGACGGAAACTTCTATGGAACAACGTACGCCGGCGGGACAGTCCGTTACGGAACGGTTTTTCAGATCACACCAAGCGGCACGCTGACGACGGTCTACAACTTTTGCTCGTATAGCGGCTGCAGGGACGGGGCAAATCCGCGCACGGGGCTGACGCAGGCCACCAGCGGGGATCTATATGGGGCAACGCCCATCGGCGGGTTCTTTCACGAGGGTGAAATTTTTAGCCTGTCCATGGGCATGGGTCCGTTTGTGGCGGCGCAACCTCCCTCTGGGAGTGTCGGAGCAGCCGTTAAGATTCTGGGGACGGATTTGACCGGTGCAACCAGCGTTGCATTTAACGGCGCTGCGGCTGCGTTCAAGGTGGTTTCGAGTTCCTTAATCACGACGGCCGTACCCGCAGGCGCAACCACAGGTTTTGTGACAGTGACGACCCCTACCGGCAAGTTTACAAGCAACCAGCAATTCAGCGTGACGCCATAGCAGCCGCGTCGAATGCGGTGAAGACTCGGGGGGCGTCGGTATGATGCAAAAATGGGGGGAATGCAACCGGGTCTTCAACCTGCGCCGCCAATGATGAAAATCTTTTCACGTTGACGCAAGCGCGCGACGGGCGGAGAATGGCAGGCGATTTTTTGGTGAAAAAGAAAATCGCGACTAGCGCCGGTTCGAGCCCCCGCTCCCGAAGCCAAGCCTTTTAGTTTGTCGCGAAAGTTCCTGTTGAAAATTCCGACCGACAACATGGAGGAAATTCGTGAAGAAAGTCACGCTAGTGGTGAGCCTGTTCGCTCTTTGCAGTCTGTTGTTCGGCCAGACCGACAAGAGTCCCAGGAGTGTTCACACGACGGAAAAATCCGCGATCCACGTGCCGGGGCAGGATGTTCCGGCGACTCTGACCAGGATTTACAGCAACCTCGGCAGTTCAGCGACCGACCTTTACTACGACACCGACGGTCTGCCAATCCAGGGACCAAACGAAAACAACGGTGACGCTGTCTTCGAAGGAATGCAGTTTACCCCGGCAGCCGACTCGCACGTTTCGGAGGTGCGGGTTGCGGTGCAGTATGGCGGCGTCGGGACGAACCTGGTGGATCTCAACATCTACTCGGATTCGAGCGGCGTTCCGGGAACCTTGCTGGCGGGGCCAGTGGCGGTTAGCGGCCTGCCCGACTTCGGAACCTGCTGTACCCTGGCCGTCGCAAAGTTTTCCGCGGTTGCAGTCACCGCTGGAACCAGATATTGGGTGGTTGCAAATACCGGCGCGGACAGCGATGCCCTGGATATCTGGGACACGGTTGTCCAGGGGAAGACTCTAACGTCGAGTGTCGAAGCGGACGGCACGTGGTATGAGGAACCGGGCCTCTTATTGCCGGCCGGCGAAGTGCTGGGAACGGTCCCGTAAAGC
>JASICF010000284.1 GCA_030044775.1 Candidatus Sulfotelmatobacter sp.
TTGCCTCGCAAGGGCCTGGGCCGCCTGGAAATAGTATTGACCGCCAACCGGGTCTCTCAGATTCGTCGGTTCCGCCAGGTCTTCTTCCTGCAGCAAGCGGTGGGCGTAGCGCCCTACGAAGGAAGCCTCAAACACAAAATTCGAAGGTAATTCGCGTGTGATTGAGAGATCGAACAAATGAGAATACGGTGTTTTCAACTTGTCGTCGAGACCCCAGGTGATTGCGAAGCCTCCCGGCGTTGCGGCACCCGAAGGCGAGTAAACCGGGAATGGGCCCTTGGGCGGGGGACCGACGAGCGGGCCGGAGACGCTAGTCGTCGGAATCGTATACAGACCGGAATAACGGGCGGAGCCATCCACGGTCTGTACTGCCGCGGGATTTGATTCCAGGGTAGTTAGGCCAAACGAGCCCTCACGATCGAAGGTATTGGTAACGCCTTCGCCGAAGTGATCGAAATAGATCCCGTAACCAGCGCGAATCGAGGTCTTGCCTTGGCCTCCCCAGAGTCGCCTCGCCAAACCATCCTCCCCTTTTGGCGAAAACGCAAATGCCACGCGGGGGGCGACATCTTTGTAGTCATAGCTCCAATACGGCGGCTTTCCGTTCGCCTGTCCCGACAACTGGAAGCCGACGTTTGGATCGTAGACCTGCCCGTTTGCAGCTGCGGCAGCCCGCTTATAGAACCAATCATGCAGGCTGATCGTTGGCGAGACCTGCGTACCGGTTGTTTCATAAGGTGGTTCCAGAATCGTGTAACGGACGCCGTAGGTGAACGTGAAGTTGGGTTTCACCCGCCATTGGTCTTGCCCATATACCTCATATTCGTGATTCCGGAAATGACGGGGAACAAGTTGTCCTTGCGGAATGACATTGAGGTTCCTGTTCAATTGATAATTCGCGAATACCTCCGTAATCAATCCAGCTAATGCGGCCATCGCGAAATCGTAATTCGCGCCAAAATCGGAGTCGACCGCCGGAAACCCGAAGGCTGCCGGATCGAGGCTGCTGCCGGTGTTTGCAATCGCGGAAACGCTAAGCCAATAGACGTTCGTCTGTCCCAGAAAGAAGTTGTTCGAATTCGATTCGCGCAGATTGTCGATCTGGCGATAGTTCTCCCCGAACTGCAAGGTGTGACTGCCCTTGATTTTTGTAATGTCATCGACAATGTTCTTAACCGGAACATGCGTATTGATGGTCGGCGTGAAGGCATAGAGATTGTCCATGCCGCGGAAGTTGATATAGGGCTCCGTCTCGAGTCCGGCAAGATTAATAAGCTGGCTGACGTAACCGAAGTGAAAACTATTGATCAGGGTGTTGCTCAGAGTTGCGGTATAGCCGACGGTAATTCCTTTATTGTTGTCGTGCTCGGTTTGCGCCTCTGGCTGCCCGGGAAACTCTACCCCTCCATCCCCGGTCACCGTGTTGGAATTGGACAGGTTGCGTTCTGCTTCTTGCTCGTTGTCCATGATGCCCTTGACAAACAGGCGGTGATTACCGTTTTGGGTGAGGTTGTAATCGATCTTTGCAACGTAATCGTTAAGGCTGGACGGCAACGGGGATGGGAACGTGAAGCCTTGGAAGTCAAGACCATCCCCAACGGTGATCGTATTGGGCAGAGGGTACTGATTGAACAGCGCGGCGGAATTCTTGCCCAGAATGTTCGCCAGCAGAGGGTTCGCGCCGGGTCCGAGAGGGCAGGTGCCGAGCCCGGAACAGTTTGGATCCATGGATGCGATTTGTGCCGCACTCAAGGTGATGATAGATCCGTTGGAGGGATAGCGCATTATTCCGTCGCGCAAATCCGCGCTGGGAACGACGCGCGTGACTTGAAGGTCTTCGCGTTTTCGTTGGCCCTCATACGCCAAGAAATAAAATAGCCGGTCCTTCACGATCGGTCCCCCAACATTGGCGCCGAAAGTATTGCGCAGAAGGAAGGGGGCTACATTAGCCTCATCCGCGTCGATTTGGGCGGCCTTATTGAACCAATCGTTGGCTGTCGTAAAAGTAGGGCGGTTGTAGATGTAGAACGAGCCGTGGATGTGGTTAGTACCGCTCTTGGTCACTTCTGAGACTTGCCCCCCGGATGACCGGCCGGTATCCGCATCGGAATTGCTCGTCGTCACTTTGAGCTCCTCCAGCGAATCCAGGGGGGCACGAATCGCACCCGTAAAAGCCGTTCCTAGAAGTTCATCGTTATTGTCCACTCCGTCTAAAGTAATGTTGCTCTGGTCGCTGCGTGCGCCGTTAACCGCTCCAGCACGGCTGTCCGAAGCGCTCATGATATGGGTGCTGTTTCCAGTGAAGACGACCCCAGTCTGGAGGCTAAGAATTCCCGCGGGATCGCGGCCCTCAAAAGGGAGATCGGCAATCTGCTCCTCCCCGAAAGCATGACCGAGCGTAGCATTCTGGGTGTTTACCAGTGGCGTGGTGCCCTCGACCTCGACGGTGACGGTACCGCCGGAAACCTCCATGCTGAGATTCATTGTGGCCGGAGTCGCCACTTGCAGTATGAGCCCGGATTGCTTCATGGTTGCGAAGCCGTGAGCATTGACAGTCACGTCGTACTTTGCCGGCGGTAACTCAAGGAATTGATAATTCCCTTGGCCATCGCTTTTCTCGCTGCGCGTGAATCCGGTGGATGGGTTGGTAATGGTCACGGTTGCACCCGTTACCACCGCTCCTTTGGGGTCGTAAACCGTACCGCGCAATGACGTGGTGGTAGTCTGCGCCTGCATAAAAATGTTGAGCGCAAAAAGAAACCCAACCGCGATCGCAAAGACACGTGAGCTGCAACGCATGGCGAAGCCCTCCAACCCGCATGGGGTGTTAACTTGCGAACGATTGCCAGCAAATAGAACGGCGAGATCCCGCAGGACCTGTGGGCCGCTATTGTGCAACCAGGGGCCCACAACATTCAAGCTGAATCTTCGTTCTTTTCAATATGTTTCGCGGTCATCATACGTTTCAATACGCCCCGTCACATACTATGTACCGTATTTGGAAGGCTGTTTATGCGGGTTTTCGATAGGTTCGATCGGTTTTGCGCATGAATAAAGCCGCCGCTGCGACTATGACCACGGGATAGCATTCGAGCGTATAGCGTGGTTCCGGGTTCTCCAGCGTTCCCAGGAACAAGGAACGCAAGGTCAGGAAAGAAAGCAGCAATCCCAGGCCAAAGAGGCCAAATAAGTGTCGGTGACGCAAAAATCCGAAGACCGCAGCTGCAACGTAAGACAAATTCACCAGACCGAAAACGACGCTCACCGCGAGCCATGGCGTTGCGTCGTTGAACTCATACCAGCGCGGGTCTGAGGGCAACAGTTCGGTTCGTGGCCGCAGCCACATATCGGCGATGCGCAACGCCGGAAGCCACAAATAATAACGCAAGGGTTCGGCGTGAATCCGGACAGCGGCCAAAGAAGCGAAACGCGCGTCGAGTTCCGGAGATATGTCGCGGTCCTGGTTGTACTCGGCAAAAAGCTCCGCGGTTTGCTGTCGTTCCCCGGGTGAATCAAACGCCCGGTTGGGCAACTGCGCAACATTGATGGTTTCGCCCGGAACATTCCAATAGATTTCTTCGACTGATGTGTAGTCCGCGATCCAGGTCTTGGTCCAGCGATTGAAACCCATTATTACCGGCTCGTCAGAATCGTTGGCATAACGCGGCGCGAGCGGCTGAAACCGGTGAAGCGTGTGTAAATTGCGCAGCGTCCATGGGACTAAGGGTGCAACAGTGCCGAGAGCGACGATCACTGCTGGAAGAAACAACTGCGCAGCGAGATGCGAGGAGAGGAAGCGATCCTCACGAGTTCGATTTTCGCAGATCCGACGGAAGAGTAAGACAAACCAGCAGACCGCAAACGCGGCCAGCAGGATGCCACCATCCGGACGCAATAGAATGCAGGCGCCGATCGAGAGACCGCATGCAGTCCAGCCACCGGCCGGGGAAGGAGCGGAAGAATTGGGTTCTTCCTTCATCCGATGAAGGCTGCGTACGGCAAAATCCAGCGCCAGAGCCGTGAAGAAGATTTCGAAGCTCTCGGTGAGCGCGGCAGCCGCGTAGTTCGCGAGGAAGGGGCAGATTGCGGCAAGCAGGAATGCGGCCTTGGCGGCTCGGCCGTCAAAGACCCGGCGCACCAAATCGGCGATAATAAAGCAAGTACCCAGGTCGAATAGAACTTGCACAAAAAGAGCCGCGCGAAAATTATTGACACCGAAGAGCGCGAAGATCGCCGCCAGAAATGCGGGATAGCAAGGCAGGCGCGACAAGGTGGGCATAATCTGGCCCGAATTCGTGATGCCGTAAGTACCGTGCTGCAGCCAATTTACGGCAATGTCGGCGTATAGCCGTGAGTCGTCAACAATGGCGGGAAAACGAAAAACAAAAAGCAGTCGAAGGCCCAACCCTGCCAGACTCGTTCCCAGAAAGAAACGAGCATTCCTCCGTACCAGTTCGAGCACGCTGTGAATATACGCGCTTACGGTTGTCCCGCGCGCTGGAAAATGCATCGTAACGTAGAAGAGTT
>JASICF010000022.1 GCA_030044775.1 Candidatus Sulfotelmatobacter sp.
ACAATCGCAACCCAGGTGCGGCCAACGGCCAGGCCGCTGCCGTTGAGCGTGTGCACGAATTCGGTTTTATTTTTCCCTTCCGGCCGATAACGGATATTTGCCCGCCGTGCCTGATATGCCTCAAAATTCGAGCACGAGGAGATCTCGCGGAACAATTGCTGCCCTGGCAGCCACACTTCCAGGTCGTATGTTTTTGCGGACGATGCACTGATATCGCCAGTACACAGGCTGACTACGCGATAGTGCAAACCAAGTTTTTGCAGAACCGTTTCGGCATTCCGGGTCAGCTTCTCGTGCTCTTCGTAGGAATTCTCCGGCCGGGCGAATTTCACGAGTTCGACTTTCTGGAACTGATGCTGGCGAATAATTCCGCGCACATCCTTTCCATACGATCCTGCCTCGCTGCGAAAACAGGGGGTATAAGCAGTCAGCGAAATAGGAAGGCGCGCCGCGTCGAGGGTTTCGTCACGATAAAGATTCGTAACCGGAACTTCGGCGGTGGGAATCAGCCAAAGATCTTTTTCCCCATGCGGCACGCGGAACAGGTCGGCTGCGAACTTAGGCAGCTGCCCCGTGCAGTACATCGAATCTGAATTCACCAGACAAGGCGGCAAAACTTCTGTGTAACTATGCTCGCGCGTGTGCAGATCGAGCATAAAATTCGCCAGCGCGCGTTCAAGTTTTGCTCCCAAATCCCAATAAACAGCGAAGCGGGCTCCGGTCAGCTTAACGGCGCGTTCCAAGTCGAGCACGCCAAGCTCGGCACCGAGATCCCAGTGCGGCTTCGGAACAAAATCAAATTTCGGGGGACTTCCCCATCGCCGCACTTCCACATTCTCTTCTGCGCTACGCCCAAGCGGCACGCTGGCATGCGGCATATTCGGAATACCCGAGAGAATGTCCCGTAGCATCCCGTCGAATTCAGTCGCCACTGTTTCCCGCTCCTGAATCTGCTCACGCAATGCTTTTGTCTCGGCCATGACCGCGCTGGCATCTTGGCCGGATTTTTTCAGTTTTCCAATTTCCTCCGAAGCTTTGTTGCGCTGCGACTTCAGCCTTTCGACGTCGGTGATCGCCTCCCGGCGGCGAATATCGATGGCGGCGAAGTCTTTGAGGACCGAGCTGGGATCGAGGCCGCGCTGGCGCAGCATCTCTTCAACTTTCGGCAGATTCTCCCGGACGAAATTCAGATCGAGCATGAATTCTCTACTGTAAAGGAAAACTGCAGCAGAATGCACGCGGCGTGCCCCGCGTTGCATCGTCCGGCCTGGAATGTTCCGGTGGGGATGGATTGCCCGGTTCGATGTTCCTCTGACTTTGATGGACCTAGCTGGAACTGTGTAAACTACCCTTTCAACCACATCGGCTCGGCTTTCGAGCAAATCTGAATGGCCACAGCTTCTGCGAACGGCGGAAAATCGTCTCCCGATCTGAGCGTCACCTTTGCGGGCGTTGAGCTGAAGAATCCGATTCTTGCCGCCAGCGGTACTTTCGGCTATGGCGTCGAGTTTGAAGATATCGTTCATCTCGACAGGCTCGGGGGCTTCGTGGTGAAAGGCCTTTCCCGCGAGGCGATGATCGGCAACCCTCCGCCGAGGCTCTGGGAAACCGCCGCCGGCATGCTCAACGCCATCGGTTTGCAAAACATCGGCGCGGCGGCATTTCTGACGGAGAAGTTGCCGAAACTTCAGCAGATCAAGAATATCGTCGTTATCGCGAATGTCTTCGGCTATACCCGGGAAGATTACGAAGCGGCGATCGAAATTCTCAACGAGGGCGAGGGAATTGCAGCCTACGAGTTGAACGTCTCGTGTCCAAACACGGCTCATGGCGGACTGCAATTCGGCAGCGATCCGCGGTCGCTCGATGAAGTGGTGAGCACGGCAAAGCGGGTCGCGAGGCGCCCGCTGATCGTCAAACTCTCGCCGAACGTCACCAGCATCGCGCAAATGGCGCACATCGCGCAGGAGGCCGGGGCCGACGCAATCTCTCTGATCAACACATTCGTGGCCATGGCCATTGATCCGGAAACGCGTAAGCCGCGTATCGCCAACGTTACGGCTGGACTTTCTGGCCCGGCAATCAAGCCTGTCGCGTTGCGCATGGTTTACGACGCTGCGCATGCGGTCAGCGTTCCGGTCATCGGTATGGGAGGCATTTCAACCGCCACCGACGTGATTGAATTCATGCTTGCCGGGGCAACCGCCGTGCAGATTGGCACGGCGAGCTATTGGGATCCGTGTGCCACAGAGAAAATTGTCGATGAGCTCGGACGCTGGTGCCAGGAGCATGGCGCTAAGCGGTTAGCGGATCTGATTGGCGGACTAATCGTGGAGTAACTGCGAAGGCAGATTATTCACCTGTGAAATTATCGGCCGCGCGTATACCAAATCGAGCCGGGAGATTTGTAGTTCCGCCCTTCGCCCCAAACCACGTGCGTATTGTCCAGGTTATCGATCGCGATCGAAAACAAGTTGCCGAAGGGAAAGAGGAAGCCATCCGGCAGAATGTAATCGTAGCCTCGCACTGGACTCGAAAGCTGTGCCTCGCTTGACCAGGTTGCGCCGCCGTTGATGGAAGTCCGCTCAAATACGTTCCACAGAGGCGCGTTGCGCGTATCCATCCATGCGATGCGCACATCACCGGCAGCTCCAGCCGTTATTGTGGGGAAGCAGTGTTCCACCCCGTCATTCGCGTTGGAAACGTCGGTTTTCGCGGACCAGGTTGCCCCTGCGGTAGTGGATGAGGAAAAGTAGATGCGCTCCGGCCCGCCTGCGGCCGAGCCGGCGTTCCACAGGGCATAGACGGATCCGCCATCGTCAGAAGTCATCGCCATCTGCGAGGCCAGAAATCCAGCCGAACAGGCCTGTGCCGCGCACGCCGGCGCCGCGCTCGAGACGTCTATGCGTGTAGCGCTCCAGGTGTGCCCGCCGTTTGTCGACTCACTAATGAACAACTCCACCGGGTGCGTGAGGATATTTGTTCGCGGGTAGGCCGTCCAGGAGAAATAGACGTTGCCCGCCGGGTCTATCGTAGCCCCAGCGGCCAATGACCAGCCCGGCCCTGCGCCCGGATTCAGCACGGTGGAGGAAAAATTCTGCGCGTAATCGTGGGATGCCGCCACCGCGAGCGTCTGATCGTGGTTAAAGCTCACGTAAATATTGGCGCCACGAACGGCGAGCACCGGCTTGTCGATAAGCACGTCGGGAGAATGCTCCGCGACGACAAAATACCAGGTGCGGCCAAAGTCCTGCGACCGCGCGACCAGAATATCGTGCCTGCCCTGCATCCAGGATGCATATAGCGTCTGCCTGTCAAGCGGGTCGACTTTGATCTGGGCGTCAAACTGTCCCGATGTCGAATTCAGCAAAAGTTGCGGGAGGTGCCAGGAGGTTCCGTTGTCGTCGCTTGCCAACAGCAGCATCGTCGGCACAATGCAGGCAGGGCAGGTTGCTACCGGGCCGTATTGGGGAAATAGAATGTAAACGTGGCCGCGACCATCGGCCGCCATGGCTGGCTCCCACTGGTCGCCGGTGGCGTAACCCACGCGACGTTGCGGGGCGAACCCCGGCAATCCTGTTCCAGACTGAGCTAGAACATCCGTCGCTGCCAGTGCAACCAACAGGCACAGGGCAATCTTCCGGCCATTCCTCGTGAGGCTGGTTCTGAAATCCACAACTCTCCTGGGGGGAGGTTTTTCCCAATCGACCTTGCCGAACTCTAACCCGAATCCTTAGAAGCGTCAAATGCCCGAAAGGTATATATCACTTGCGGATACGGCGTGACTTTCTGCTGGATTCGTCATCTAATAGAGGCGTCTAAGGTTAGAGAAAGCTTTCAAACCCCAGTCGAACTCAGCGGCTGGTAGGTGAACCGAAAGGGGAACGTCTCGAAATGGAGAAAGCGACATTCGCGGCAGGCTGTTTTTGGGGAGTGGAGGCCACATTCCGGCAACTGCCTGGCGTGGTTTCAACCCGGGTTGGGTATACCGGTGGAAATACCAACAATCCGACGTACAAAGAAGTTTGCACCGATCACACCGGCCACGCGGAAGCGGTGGAAATAGAATTCGACCCTGCAAAGATCAAATACACCGATCTGCTGAAAGTGTTCTGGGAGAATCACGATCCGACGCAACTCAATCGCCAGGGACCGGATTGGGGAACACAATACCGCTCGGCGATTTTCTTCCACAGTCCCGAACAGCAGGTGGCCGCGCAAGCTTCAAAGCAGGCTTTGGAGAACGGGCACCGCTATTCCAAACCGATTGTGACGCAGATCATTCCAGGGGCTACGTTCTTTCCCGCCGAAGATTATCATCAGCAATATCTAGAGAAACGCGGCTTGGCGAGCTGCCACATCAAAGCGTAACCACGTAACCAACACGATGAAAAACCATTGGCAGACTCGAGCTCCATTCCCGTGTGCATCCGCGCAGCTTTTGCTCGGGAACGACGCTGCCCGCAGCAAACGGGCTTTCCTTGGAACGGCGTTCTTTAGGGAAAGCTAGACAGCCGCAGGACGCCGCGGTGCAAAGAAGAACAGCAGAATGAAGCCGCCAAGATAGTAAGGTGCGGATTGCTCGAAATTGCAGCCCGTAAACCGAAGCACCAGCCCATACAGAGCCAGCGCCTCGCACAAAGCGTAGGTGGCGACATATCCGCTCTTCCAATGGTTCAGAGTGAGCAAATCGTCGGGTTGTGAGGCCAAGCTTTCGGCCGAGCGCAAGACCAACGTCCGGCGCACTACGAAGATGGCCCCGACCGTTGCAACTCCCGCGGTCGTGATGAAATAGGTCAATGAAGGATTCGCGGTACGACCTCCCGAGGCCAGCAGTTCGCCCACGACAGCATAGAGCAATATGCTGCCCAGCATGGCCCATTGGATTGTCCGCAACGTCCGAAGAGTACCCTGCATTGCATCCATTTTCCTGCAACGGGCAGCGATTCTCAGCGATTTTTTCCGGGCGGGATACTCTTTGGTAATCTCGCAGCTGCGCAGAAAGAGGAGCGCGCGGCAAGCCAACCGGCGCTGCTGGCTTACGTTCCGGTAATTCTCACCCGGATCTCCTCGGGCAGGCGCTCCCGAATCTCGGGAGGCAAACGATCGTGTACCAGGCGGGCGCCTTGCTTTGCCGCATCGAGCACGGTTACCGGTGCCGGCGTGGCGACGGCGACGATGAGCCAGATCAAAGCGGATAATGCAAAGCCGAGGAGAGCCGCGATTTCCAGCCAGAAGGCATGTCGCGGTCCAAAGTGGCGGATCACTCCAAAAGCCAGCAGGAACATGCCCCCCGAAACCGAAGCCAGCGCGATCAGCCCAACATCGATGATGCGGTGCAGGCGTTGGCGGCTGCGGCATCGTTCACAGGCGGCAAAGTGGTTTTCGTAGTCGCCGCGCATTTCCGGCGCCAGCCCGGAAATATCGTATCTCCAGCCCGCCAGAATTTTGCCAACAATCGGATCGACGCACTGCTGACTCATAATGAACTGCAGATTTACAAAGACCGACGTCACAACTGGATTGGCGGCACTACCTCCGACTGCCTCGCCACCACCACCCGGTTCTGAAACAAACCGCCGCGATCGGCCAGGGCGTTCTCCGCTTCTCTCCTCGCTATCTCTGGGTGATTGTTCTGCTCAGAGAGATGCGCCAGCACCACAAACGCTGCATTATTATCATAGTCCCCGGTAAAGAAATCCGCGAGTTTCTCGTTCGAAAGATGCCCGACATTGCTCGCCACCCGCTGCTTCACCGACCACGGATATGGGCCGCCGCGCAGCATCTCGACATCGTGGTTCGATTCCAGCACCAGAATGTCGGAGCCGCGCAGGTGATCACGCACGTTCGCCGGCAGGTAGCCAAGGTCAGTGACAAAGCTGATCTTGACGCCCTCGGCGCGAAAGGTGAATCCCACCGGGTCGGCGGCATCGTGCGGAATGGTAAATGGCTTGATCTCGATGTCGCCGATCTGAAAGCGGTGCCCCGACTCGAACTTTTCCAGCCTCTCGATTCGCGGACGCTCGCCATTCACGGTGCGCATGGCTCGAGCCCAGGCCGCATGCGTTGCCGCGGTCATGAAGACTGGGATGCGTAACCTTTTCGCCAGAGTCGTTAAGCCGTAAATGTGATCGGAATGCTCGTGCGTGATGAGGATGGCGGAAAGTGCGCGCGGATCTTCGCCGACTGATTTCAGCCGCTTAAATGTCTCGCGGCAGGAGATGCCGGCGTCGAGCAAGATCCTGGTCTGCGTACTGGAAACGAGCGCGCAATTTCCCCGGCTGCCCGAGGCCAGCATCGACACGCTTACGCACATGCAGCGAGCATACGCGACCCCGCTGTGGATTCGGGAGTATCTTTCTGGTTAGCCGAGACTCTTGTGAGGACTCGGCGCAAAAAGCGTATGGGGTTTAAGCTGGGTTCCCCACCAGAGTCGCCCATTTGCTTTGTCCGCGGCGAAACAACCAGTAGAAAACCGATAACCTGCAATCGTTAATATCGATAGAATCCCCGGCCGCTCTTTTTGCCTAACCACCCCGCGTCCACCATCTTGAGCAGCAGCGGGCACGGCCGATACTTCGGATCGCCGAGGCCCTCCTGCATCACGCGCATGATGTCGCGGCACACGTCCAACCCGATGAAATCTGCCAGGGTCAACGGTCCCATGGGATGCGCCATCCCCAGCTTAAACACTTCATCGATGGCTTCCGGCGTCGCTACCCCCTCCATCACTGCATAAATCGCCTCATTAATCAGCGGCATGAGCACGCGGTTGGAAACGAAGCCCGGCGCGTCGTTCACCTCAACGGGAGTTTTTTCCAGCTGAACGGCAAGGTTCCGAGTTTCCGAAAACGTTTCCTGCGAAGTCGCGAGGCCTCGAATAATCTCAACCAACTTCATCACCGGCACGGGATTGAAAAAGTGCATGCCGATGACTCTTTCCGGGCGCTTGGTTAGCGCTGCCAGCTTCGTAATGGAAATCGAAGACGTATTCGATGCCAGGATGACTTCCGATTTCATCAATCGGTCGAGGTCGCGAAAAATCTCTGACTTGATTTCGAACTTTTCGGTCGCGGCCTCGACAACAAACTCGCACTCGGCCAGGCCGGCGCGGTCGGTGACCGGCTGAATACGCTTCAGCGCCGAATCTTTGTCTTCCGCCGCGATCTTGTTTTTCGCGACTTCGCGATCGAGATTCTTGGAAATTGTGGCCAGCCCGCGGTCAAGAAAGCTCTGCTCCACATCACACAAGACAACGGAATATCCGCTGCGCGCGAACACATGGGCGATGCCGTTGCCCATCGTGCCCGCTCCGATGACGCCGATGCGTTGTATCTCCATAAATCGCCTCGATCAAAACAAACGAGTCTATCATCTCAATTTCATGGTCTTGCCGGGTAGCCGGGTGCCGCTAGGAGGATGGCAGCGCCAAATTCAGCCTCCCGGACGCTGGCGGCCGGATCCATAGCGCTCGACTGTCACGCGAATCGAAGCGGGCCTCTGCCGAATCCAAATACAGCGAGCGATTACGCGCTTCTGCGGTGTTAAAATAAGTGTTCCGCTGTCATCAAATTCATTCCTGAGGATCCCCCATGGCCATCGCCGAACCTCCCGTCCACTCGCGAATGTCGTCAACGTTGCATCAAGGTCCGTTCATCAACGAGCCATTTTATGATTTCCGCAATGAAGAGAACGCGCGCAAAATGCGCGCGGCGATAGAGCGGGTTCGAGGCCAGCTCGGGCGCGAGTATGACCTCATCATCGGCGGCAGGCGGATCAAGACTGCGGAAAAGATTAAGTCGCTGAATCCGTCGCGGCCCTCCCAGGTAGTCGGCCTTCATCAGAAGGCGGGCAAGGAGCATGTCGAGCCGGCGATGAATGCCGCGCTCAAAGCGTTCGAGTCATGGAAATACACTTCCATCGAAGAGCGCACCGCCCTTCTGTTTCGTGTGAGCGATCTGCTCCGCCGGCGCAAGATGGATTTCATGGCTTGGCTGGTTTTCGAAGTGAGCAAGAACTGGGGCGAGGCCGACGCCGATATTTCAGAAACCATCGACTTCTGCGAATTTTATGCGCGGGAAGCGTTACGGCTTGCCAGGGCCGAAGCGCCGGTGCAACTTCCCGGCGAGCAGGATTCGCTCAAATATATTCCGCTGGGCGTCGGCGCGGTGATTCCACCGTGGAATTTCCCTTGCGCGATTATGGCCGGCCTTACGCTGGCTTCGATCGTCAGCGGCAACACGGTTATTCTGAAGCCGTCAAGCGATTCACCAACCATCGCGGCGAAGTTCGTCGAATTGCTTGAAGAAGCCGGCATGCCGGAGGGTGTGGTCAACTTCTGTCCCGGCTCGGGAGCCACTTTCGGCGATGCGGTCGTCGCACATCCGAAAACGCGGTACATCGCCTTCACCGGCTCCCGCGAAGTCGGATTGCACATCAATCAGTCGGCGGCCACGCAGGCGCCGGGCCAGCTTTGGATCAAGCGGACGATTCTCGAAATGGGCGGTAAAGATGCGATCATCGTCGACGCCGATGCCGATATCGATTCCGCAGTCGAGGGGGTTGCTCAGGCTGCGTTCGGCTTTCAAGGGCAGAAGTGCTCGGCCTGCTCGCGCGCCATTGTTGACGAGCGCGTCTACGATAAGTTTCTCAATCTGCTGAAAGCGCGCGTGGAAAAAATTACGATTGGCGATCCCGCCGAAAACACAAACATGGGCGCGGTGATCAACCAGGGCTCGATGAATACGATTCTTGGCTACATTGAGCAAGGCAAGAAAGACGGGCGGGTGCTCACTGGCGGCGAACGTGCCACCGAAGCCGGCGACGGGTATTATATCCGAACTCGGTATCGTTAGCGATTTCGAGAGCCTGATCAAATCCGCGTGACTTGATGACGGCGAGCACGGGGCCGAAAATCTCTTCCTGTTCGAGTTTTGATCCGGCGGGAATGTCGG
>JASICF010000285.1 GCA_030044775.1 Candidatus Sulfotelmatobacter sp.
GAGCTTCGGACTCGTCCGCGCACCGGGCCGCTGGGTGATCTTGCCGTCAGTGTGGGGATGTGAACAAGTGCAGATGTCACACAAGGAACGTGGAAAAGCTGCGGGCTGCTGACGTCGCTAGTCTGGGCCAGCCCCCGCCAATCCTGGGTCTCGTGGACGAAAAGAAGCGTCACCAATCTTACGGGCACGACGCGGCCTTGGAGGCGGTAATCATCTGCTCGAATGGCAGGGATCCCTGATTCGGAGCCCTCGGATGCGACGGCGCAGCCGCTGAAACCTGAAGGGGTTCCAAGGCAGTCATGCACCGGAGAACATAGGGTTGAGTAGTCAGCGCATATTGCAAGTTCGGTGGCGGAGGCGCGAAAAGACCGGGAGACCATTGCACGGGCAAGGGTTCGACCGTTATCGGAGCCATTGAGAATGTTCCAACCGCGGTGAACTGAATCTGTCCATTGTTTGTGGCGGACTGGATCTGGATCGATTGAAGCTGCCGGCCGGACGTGCTACAGGCCGTGCTCAGGCAGAACGCGAGGCAAAAGAGAACCAGGGCGCGAGGACGAATCATGGCGGCTCTCCTCGTTACGGACATCATAACCCCGCGCAGAATCGGAAGTTGTGTGCGTGCGTCGGAATGAGTAAAGGGTTGGAACAACCTGAGCGCAGAACGCTGAGGGATCGGACATGCCGATCCCTTGGTTCCGAGCGCCGATCAAATTCGGCGGTTGCGATTTACTTGAATGACTTGACTGCGGCGGTCTCGTCGTCTTTCACGTCGAAGACGGTATAGAGCTTGGTAATTTGCAGCAGGTCGTGCACCTTCTTGGTGAGATGAAGCAGTTTGAGTTCGCCGCCCTGATTCTTGGTTGTGGTAAAGGCGCTGACCAATTCACCGATGCCCGAGCTATCGATGTAGTTGACGTCGCCGAGGTTCAAAATGATTTTCTTGTTGCCCTTCGAAAGCAGGTCGCGCACGGTGTCCCGCATCATGACACTGCCTTCGCCGAGAGTGATGCGGCCGCTGCAGTCCACAATGGTGACGCCATCCACCTGCCGGGTGCTAAGTTTCATGCTCACTGAGACCCCTCCTTGCCGCCCGCGGTTGCGCCGTGGACGTGCTTGATCATTTTCACTTCTGTTCCTGTCTGGGACGGGCGGATTTCCACCTCGTCCATGAAGGAACGCATCAGAAAAATACCGCGTCCCGAAGTTTTGAGCAGATTTTCCGGCGCCAGAGGATTCGGAATCTCGCTCAAGTTGATGCCCTTGCCCTGATCGCGAATGGTGATGACCAGGTTGTCCGGCGTATGTTCGAACGCCAGGATGACTTTTTTATCCGGTGCGTACGCGTTGCCATGCAGAACGGCATTGACCGCGCCTTCCCGCACCGCCATTGAAATCTGCATGACCTCATCTTCGGCGAAACCCAATTCCGTCGCAATGCGGGTCGCCTTCTGCTCCGCATGGTCTACGGTGTCCAAAGTGGAATCGAGCGTGTAGGAGACTGATTGCTCCATGGCCAGTGAATAATGATTGCCGTTAGATCCGCACTGTTCCTCTGCAGTCGCCGGTTAGGATGCGTCCGCGCCTCATAATCGGCGGATGCGGTAGTTTGCCTGTGCCGGCAGAAATTGTCAACGCGTGACACCTCTGCGTCGTCCCCGGTAGGTTCGTTTCGGCTACAATTGGCTGCACTCGGAATCGAGGTATACGAAATGCAGAACGGTCTCCATTCATCGTGGCGCATATCAGCAGCTCTGTTTGTTTTCTGCTGGGCACCAATCATCGCTTCCGCATCGGCGCCCGCAGGCTCTGGTAAAGCGCAATCTTCCGACCCTCGCCTCGAGAAAAGCTATCGCTTTGAGAAAGGTGGATGGACCTACGTTCACCTCGAAGGCTCACCGTCCGATATCGGCTACCAGCATGGTTATCTGCTGGCGCCGGAGATTGCCGATGGATTGGCGGCCATTAAGCTCTTTGACATGCACGAGACGCAGCGCGATTGGGAATTTTTCCGGAAAGCGGCACGCGAGATGTTGTGGCCGCACATCGACGCTGAATATCAGGATGAACTGCAAGGCATTGCAGACGGCGCGAAAGCTCATGGCGACGATCTCGATGTTTACGATATTGTCGCGCTGAACGCGTTTGAGGAGGTCCCCGACTATTACATTCCGTGGCTGAACAAGAAAGACCGAGCCTCCAAATCTCCTAAGCTTTCGGCTCCCGGCAACTGCAGCGCATTCATCGCCACCGGCGCCTATACGAAGGATCACCAAATCGTCATTGCGCACAACAACTGGACCAGCTATCTTGCCGGCGAACGATGGGTGATCATCTTCGATATCGTGCCGCAAAATGGCGAGCGCATTCTGATGGACGGATTTCCCGGTGTAATCACCAGCGACGATGATTTTGGCATCAACGCAGCTGGAATTATGATTACGGAAACGACCATCACTCAGTTCGAAGGGTGGGATCCGAACGGCAAACCCGAATTTATGCGCTCGCGCAAAGCCCTGCAGTATGCGCAAAGTATTGACGATTACGTGCGCATTATTAAAGAGGGCAACAACGGCGGCTACGCCAACGACTGGCTTATCGGAGACCGCAAGACGGGAGAGATTGCGTATCTGGAACTCGGGCTCAAGAACACACCTTTGTGGCGCACCAAAGATGGTTATTTCGTGAGCTCGAATTTTCCGCGCGATCCGAAGCTGATTCGGGAAGAGACCAGCGGTTTCGATCCGAGCGATGAGTCTTCCTCGATGAACGCGCGGCACGTGCGCTGGGAAGAATTGATGAAGGAATCTAAGGGAAAAATCGATGTGGAAATGGCCGAACAATTTCTTTCCGATCACGTGGATTCGTTCGAGAAGCCGGAGCAATCCCAGCCCAACGAGCGGTCGCTTTGCGGGCATGTCGACGCTTCTTCGCGCGGAGTAAAAGAATGGGGATGGGAGGCGTATAACCCCGGGGGCGCGGTGCAGGGCAAAGCCACGAATAGCGCCCTGACGGCAAGTATGAGCTTCGTGGCCCGTGCCGGACATCCGTGCGGAGCGGACTTTCTGGCAGCGGACTTTCTCGATCATCATCCAGAATTCGACTGGCAGAAGCCGCTGCTGCGCGACATGAAAGCGGGACCGTGGACGACATTTCAAGCAGGAGAAATCAAGTGAAAGAAACGCCGCAACAGTACACGCAACGCATACTGGGCAGCATGGAAGGCAAGCAGCCCCTCGCAGTGCAGGCGGCGACGGCTAAGAAACTCGCGCGGCTCATCAAAGGCGTTCCCGCATCGAAGTTGCGCAAGCGGCCAGCGCCCGATAAGTGGTCCGTCGCAGAGATTCTTGCTCACCTGGCCGATGCTGAAATTGTCGGTGGGTTCCGCATGCGGTTCATTCTGGGCGCCCCCGGCGCGCCGGTCGTCGCATTCGATCAGGATTCGTGGGTGGTCAGCGGGCACTACAACAAGCGTGACCCGCGCAAATCGATCGAGCTGTTCCGCACGGTGCGGGAGGCCAATCTTGCCATGCTGAAGTCACTCGCCCCCGAACAGTGGAAGCATTACGGGATTCACTCCGAGCGCGGACAGGAGTCCATCGAGCACATCGTCCGCATGTTCGCCGGTCACGACATCAACCACATGCGGCAGATGGAAGCGATTCTCAAGAGCAGACGCTAAATCGATCGTGAATCCGCCCGACACGCCGCGCGGCGGAGTGTTCACTCAGCTGCTTTGATCAAGGCGCTGAGCTTGTCCAAATCCGGCGCAGCCACGTCGCTGATTACGAAATATCGCAGGCCGTCGTGAGTCCAGGTGCGCAAGCCAAACGAGCTAACGTTTTGCGCATCATTTCTCCGAATACTCTGTAACGCCCTTTCCGGAAAAATAAAGACCGAAATCTGATGCTGGCGAATGCGAAAGAGCAGTTCGGCGCCGGGCGCCTGATCGAGATAAACAACTCTTCCTCCGATCAAAGCAAATCCGGTATCCTGCAATTCCGGCAGGTTGAAGGTGAATGGAATTTTTCCCTCGAACCATGGTTTCACGGTGTGGCGATCTGTGGACACGACGTCGACCGGACTAGAGCTGGCGAGAGTAGCGACATGCAGGTCCGCGACTTCGCTTAGCAGAGAGTCAGTTCTCTGTTGGTGGCCGGCGATAAGAACCAATCCCAGAACCACCGCGAAAACGCCGGAGCTGGCTAGAGCGGGAAGCCAAAGCCACTGCAAACGAGATGAGCGCGACGGGGCAAACTGTTTTTCGATCCGCGCGCGTAAGGCCGCGTTGGGTTTGTAGCGATCTCCAGCTGATCGAAGCGCATTTTTCATTTGCGCCCTACTGACGCTCTCTGCAGCACAAGCGGCGCACGAACGCAGATGCTCTGTTAGAGCCGGCGTTTCGGCGTCTGACAGTTCACCGTCCAGATATGCGTCAAGTTTTGCTCGCCATTCTATGCAAGGCATATCAACTCTTTTTTGTCGCGCCAGGCTGTAGCACCGCATGCGCCGCCGTTCTTAACGCCTGCCGTGCCCGCGAGAGCCGTGACATCACCGTGCCGATAGGAACGCCCAGCGCCGCGGCGATCTCCTGATATGACATTTCTTCCACTTCGCAGAGCAAGAGCACTTCGCGGTATGCGATCGGCAATTGCTCTAATGCCCGTTGCACAAGCTCCCAATCGGAGCGCCGCAAAAGAATACTTTCGGGTGTTTCGTTTACAGAAGGCAGCGCCGCATCATCGTTCTCAAGGTCGAGCGTCGCCCCTGCCGATTTCAATCCCGTCCTGGAATTCAGAAATGCGTTTCGCAGAATCCGATAAATCCAGGCGCGAAAATTCGTGCCTGGCTGGAATGACGGAAAGCCTTTCAGCGCCTTGGCATAAGTCTCCTGTACCAGATCTTCGGCCTCACTACGGTCCTGAGTCAGCCAGCAGGCGAAGTTGTAGAGCCGCTCGAAAAGCGGCATGGCCAATTGCTCGAACGATTCGGATGACGGTTTCTGTGCCGGCACGCACACAAGAGTAAACCAGCGCAGCCGGGTTTTATTCCACGGTAGAACAGATTTATTTGTTTATACCGTCGCGGGATAAGCGCCCAAGCCATAACTGACGAAGAATAGATTTTCCGCGCTCAAGATGGCCCGCAATTCGAATTAGAAGCCCGTTGTTAGCAAAATGACGTTTCAGGCTAGAGGGGTAGCCGGAGGGCGTTTGATTTTCAGAAAATGCAGGACGAACGCAGAAGGGTCAATGAGTGTAAGGAGTTCAATCAATAGTTGAGCTGCTGAATCAAGCAGGTGTCTTTTCGTCCGCCGAGGGTCCATACATTCCCGGCACGGCCGAATCCAGCAAACGCAGGTAGACACTGAGTTGCCCGCGGTGGTGAATCATATGGCTGAGTACGCGCATTCGCAGAATTTCACTACGCGGCATCGAGCGGTCAGGTGCAACAGGCACGGCGGTGAGCAGGTGCTCGTCACCGACACCGGCAAGTGCGCCATGCCCCGCTGCGGCGTTCGCATCGAGCAAAGCCAAGAGCTCGGCTTGTGATTGTGCTTCAGCCGGTAGCTTGCCCTGCCCGTAGACGATCATAGCGGCAAATGCCGGTATGACGGCAACATGATTCGCCAATTTTCCGAGAGTGTACGATTTCCTGTGGGGCGACCAGTCGAATTTCCCATCCGGTACGCATTCCAACATCCTGCGAGTGCTCGCCATCTCGCGGTCGAATTCGGGTAGCAAAGTCTGGCCGATTGTCATGTTGGGACCTCATTCGTCGAAAGACGCGAAGATACCACAAGACTGGCTCGGCTGTGAGTTGCACGGGCATATCGAGCCTAATGGTTGGGGAAACATCCTGATTACACGTATTGACGCTAATGAGCGATACCACCTTTCCGTCGCTTAAAAATCTTGGGGACCCGGAACGTCTCGCCTGCAGTATGGCGATAGGAGTGGACACAAAATATCTGGCGGAGAGGGTGGGATTTGAACCCACGATACCCGTTAAGGTATGTCCGCTTTCGAGGCGGATCGTTTCAACCGCTCACGCACCTCTCCGAAAAGGGAGTTGCCAGTAGCCAGTTGCCAGTAAAAGCAGGTTCCTCGCGCTCGCTTCGCTCCGACTCGAAATAACACTCCTTCGCTCGGCTCCAGCGCGACGACCAACACCCCGCCAACGACTAACGACTACCGACGGTCTTTAAAGAACGTT
>JASICF010000286.1 GCA_030044775.1 Candidatus Sulfotelmatobacter sp.
TGGCGAAGTTGATTTTCTTCCAGGATGGCGGGGACAGAATCCTGGAGCGGATCTGGGTCGCATATTCAAGGTGCGAGTGGCGCTGGAAAACGACGCCGACGCCGCTGCGTTGGGTGAGGCGGGTTGGGGCGCGGGGAAAAATAAATCGCGGCTCATCTATGTGACGGTGGGAACCGGGATTGGGGGAGGGATTGTCCTCGACGGGCATCTTTACCGCGGTGTCGATGGAGCTCATCCCGAACTTGGCCACCAGGTCATCGATCCGTCTGGACCCCTTTGTTCCTGCGGTTACCGAGGTTGCTGGGAATCGTTGGCTGCGGGTCCGGCGATGGTCTCCTGGCTTGAAGCCAATGCCCCGGTTGAGTATCCCCATCGCAAGCATCTCACCGCCAAACGCATCTGCCAGCTCGCGCAAGAGGGCGATACCTTGGCGCGCGAGGCGGTTGAACGGGAGGCCTACTACATGGGGCTTGGTCTGGCCAATCTCGTCAATCTGTTTACGCCCGATGTGATTGTCCTAAGTGGAAGCGTGATGAAAAGTGCGTGTTTGTTTCTTGACGGCATTCGGACGGTGATCTGCCGCGGCTGCCGCTTTGTCCCTTTCGAGAAAACCGAAATTGCTCTGGCGTCGCTGGGGGAAGATACCAACCTTATCGGTGCGGCCAGGGTTTGGCACGAGCGGTTCGCGCCCGGAGATTGCAATGCTTAATGAAGTTCACAACACGCGCGAAAGCCTGGAAAACTCCACGGAATATTAATGCCAAGAAATCGCTACATGGTCGCGATTGTGCTGCTCACGTTTTTCGTGATCTCCCTCGTAACCAATATTCTCGGTCCGATTGTCCCGGACATCATCAGCAGTTTCCATGTAAGCCTGACCGCGGCGGGATTTCTGGCCTTCGCTTTCTTTATTGCGTATGGGGTGATGTCAATTCCTGCAGGTGTTCTGGTGGAACGATTCACGGAGAAACCCGTGATGGTTGCTGCATTTCTGGCCGGAACGCTGGGCTCGTTGAGTTTCGCGCTGTTTCCTGCATACCGCGTCGCAATTGTTTCGTTGTTCGTGATCGGAGCAGGGATGGCCACGCTGCAAGTCGCTGTCAACCCGCTGCTCCGCGTGGCGGGTGGTGAAGAACACTACGCTTTCTATTCGACTTTGGCGCAACTGGTTTTCGGCAGCGCATCTTTTATTAGCCCGCGAATCTATTCTTATCTTGTCCTCAACCTGAACGGGCGTTCATCGGGCCAGAATGCTTTCCTGCTGCTTCTCGGAAGGTGGACTCCTACCGGACTGCCGTGGGCCTCAATGTATTGGATTTTCGCAGCCTTTACCTTGCTGATGGTTGCGATCTTGTCATTTTCCAGGTTCCCTCGCGTCCAATACACTGCCGAGGAGCGTGTTGGATCGTGGGAAATGTATCGCAGCCTGGCGCGGAAGCGCGTGGTCTGGATGTATTTCATTGCCATGTTTGCCTATGTAGGCTGCGAACAGGGCACTGCAGATTGGATTTCGAAATTTCTCTATCAGTACCATGGTTTCGATCCTCACACCGCAGGCGCGACAGCGGTTTCCTGGTTTTGGGGATTGCTCACGGGGGGATGTTCCATCGGCATGTTGCTGCTGAAAATATTCGACAGCCGCAAAGTTCTGATTGGCGCTGGGGTCGGAGCGCTGTTTTGTCTATCCGCCGCTTTGCTTGGCCCGGCGAATGTATCAGTGCTGGCCTTTCCCGCAATCGGCTTGTTCGCGTCTGTGATGTGGCCCATCATTATTTCGCTCGCGCTGAATTCGGTGGCAGAGCACCACGGCTCGTTTTCGGGGATTCTAAGCACAGCAATCGTGGGCGGAGCTATAGTTCCGGTGATTATCGGAGGCATCGGGGACCGCGTCGGGCTCCGCGGCGGCATGTCTTTTCTCTACGTCACATTTGGTTTCGTTCTGAGCGTCGGTTTTTGGGCGAAGCCTCTGATCAGCAATGCCACCATTACTCTCAAGAAAGCTTCTGCTGAAGCAGTTGTTTGAAGGAGCACTGCGTGAAAGGCGACATTCGAGAGCGGGTTTCGCGTCGCGGGTTTCTGGCTGGCCTCGGAGCAGCCACGGCTGCTACCGCCGTGACGTCTTTGCCCAGTCATGCGCGTATGATGCCAACGGCGCTGGGTGAGCCAAGGGATACTTTTCTCGATGATCAGCACGAATTAGGGCAATCTCGCACCCTGAACTCCCCTTTCCGTATCTCTGTTATTAATGACGAAATCTCACAAGACTTTGGCCGTGCTTGCGAGGTTGCCGCGCGCGAATTCGGCATGCGATGGATCGAACTGCGCGGCATGTGGAACAAGAACATCGTCCGCCTGGATTCAAAGGAAGTCGCGGAGGCGCGTCGTATTCTTGACAAGTACGGGCTGCGCGTCACCGATATCGCCAGTCCGCTTTTCAAAGTGGACTGGAAGGGAGCGCCTCAATCAAAGTTCAGCGAGCGTAACGATTTTCATGCCGATTTTTCTTTCGAGCAGCAGGACGAAGTGCTGGAGCGTGCCATCGGGCTGGCCAAGGCCTTTCAAACCGATCGCGTGCGCTGCTTCGACTTCTGGCGCCTGGATGATCAAAGGCCGTATCGCGCGGCAATCAATGAGAAACTCTTGGAAGCGGCCAACAAAGCCGGTAAGAGAGGCATCACCTTGCTGCTGGAAAATGATGCCGGTCTGAATACCGCCACCGGCGCGGAAGCTGCCCAGGTTTTGGATGCTATCAAGTCTCCCTATCTCATGCTGAACTGGGATCCGGGAAACGCTGCCGCCAGCGGCGAAAAACCTTTCCCGGACGGCTACAATCTTCTGCCCAAGGACCGGATTGGTCACTGTCACTGCAAAGATGCAGTAAAGACAGGCAACAACGATTACGATTGGGCGCCAATGGGAGCCGGCATCGTCGACTGGCTTGGCCAGTTCGAAGCCCTCAAGCGTGACGGTTATCATTTTGCGGTTAGCCTGGAGACACACTGGGATGGCGGGGGCACGCCGGAGAAATCTTCACGCCGAAGTTGGGCTGGAATGAAGGAGCTTCTACAGAAAGCCGGAGCGCTCCAACTCTCGTCCGGAGGCGCGAGAACATGACAGGCAATACCAGGCGGGGTTTTCTGAAGCAGGCGGCCTTGGGCACGGCGGCCTTCCTGGCTTATCCGCATGCAACTGTATTAGGCGCAAACGATCGTGTCCGGGTTGGCATGATTGGCGTAGGAAACCGCGGGCAGGATCTGCTCGAGGAGGTGTTGGAGGTTCCCAACATCCAACTGGTAGCCATGGCGGATGTCTACAGCCGTCGCCGGGAAGAAGTCAAGAAGCAGGTCCCGGGCATTCAGACATTCGACGATCATCGGCGACTGCTCGATATCAAAGACATCGATGCTGTGATTGTTGCCAGCCCATTACACACCCATGCTCGACACTTCCTCGATACTCTGGCAGCCGGGAAAGACCTCTACTCCGAGAAGACGATGACCTGGTCGATTCCTGAGGCCGAGCAATGTCTGGCGGCCGCGAAGCAGTCGGGCCGTATCGTCCAGATCGGATTGCAATGGGAAAGTTCGGGTTCGTTACAGGATGCAAGAAAATGGATCAAGGACGGATTGGTTGGCAAAGTCACGCAGGTGGAATCGTGGATGAGCCGCAACACTCCCCACGGAGAAGGTCAATGGGTGCGTCCGGTTCCATCCGACTGCACGGCGCAAAACGTTAATTGGAGCGCATTTCTGAATGGGCGTCCAGACCGGCCATTCGATCCCTACCGTCTGATTAACTGGCGTCTGTTCTGGGAGTTTTCTGGCGGGAACGTGACCGAAAATATGGTGCATCAGATTGCGTGGATCATGTCGGCGCTCGAGTTGCCGCTGCCGACTTCTGCCTTCATGTCGGGAGGGATCTTCTCAGAGAAGGACGGCCGAGAGGTGCCGGATACAATCGCCGTGACCCTCGACTTCCCTGACGATATTGTAGTCACGTGGCAATCCACCTTCAGCAACAAGCATTTCGGATTGGGCGAGCACATTCTGGGCTGTGACGGAACCATCGAACACGGATGGGGAGAGTCCGATATGGTGAATGGCGAAGACAACGAATACATTCGCT
>JASICF010000287.1 GCA_030044775.1 Candidatus Sulfotelmatobacter sp.
CGGCTGACGGTGAATTTGGGTTTGAGAGTCAGCCTCTTCGGCACCTATCGCGAGAAATATCACAACGCGTGGAACTGGGAAGCCTCACGATTCGACGCCACGAGATTTGCCGTCGATCCGAACAGCGGCGTGCTTCTCGATAAAACCAACGCCTCGAAGCCGGTGGCCTTCAACCAGACCACTTTCGCTTTGCCGCCTTCAATCGTGAGCGATCTTGGCCTGGTGCAATGCGGAGTCAACAGTATTCCGGTTGGTTGTATGACGGGCCATCTCTTTAATCCCGCGCCCCGGGTCGGATTTGCATACGATCCTTTCGGGGACGGCAAGACTTCGATCCGCGGCGGCTATGGCATCTTCTTCGAGCATGGAACCGGCAACGAGGCAAACACCGGATCACTGGAAGCGAGTTCACCGGTTGTGCTCAGCATGACCCAGCCGCTCCCGTTGAATTATCCGTGCATTGGTTTTGTTGGTTACGGAACGCCGGCGGGTCAACCGGGCGACGATTGCATGTTTAACCAGGGCCTTGCCACGCCGCCGGCAGGCTCCATGTTTCCGCTCGACGTAACTGGAATTCCCACTCATGCCGTCTGGCCGTATGCGCAACAATGGAGTTTTGGCGTGCAAAGGGAAGTCAAGCAGAATGTGGTGGTCAACGCAGCATATGTGGGAAGCAAAGGAACGCACCTCACGGTTGAGCGCCAGCTCAATCAACTGCAGCCGCTTCCGTTGAACGAGAATCCATTCGGCCCCAATGAGCCGTTGACTCTATCCGACTGCGATGTCTCCCCGATCACCGGAGCAGGGCATCCCGGTGACGGCACCACTCCTTTTTTGCTGATGAGTGGAACCGTGGTTACGCCGCAAAACCCGGCGTACGTGCATCTGCAGGCGGCCTGCACCTCACCGTACATTCCGAATGTAAATTCGCTCCCTCATCCTTACCCCGGCCTGGGGAGAGTTTTTTCGTTGCAGAATGTCGCCGACTCCAGTTACCACGCGCTGCAATTTACCGTCCGGGCGGTGAGCGGTCCGCTGACCGCAGGACTTTCCTATTCGTACAGCCATTCCATTGACGATGCATCGGACCGCAGCGATCCGGTTTTGGTGAACTCTTACGACCTGGCGGAGAACCGCGCCAGTTCGAACTTCGATGAACGCCACTTGCTCACACTCAGCTACATCTATACGGCGCCGAATCTGGCCCGCTGGTTCTGGGAATCGGCGTTAGCGCCGCAGTCAGAAGACGGAACGCCCAAGGGCGCCTGTTGCTCGCACGCGATGGATGAGGTCTTCGGCGGCTGGGAAATCGAGGGCCTGACGCTCTATCAGGCGGGCATACCGTTTACCGTCATCAACAGCGCCGGCAATACAGGCATTTCTCTCACCGACAATGCCGGAGTGTCCAGCGGACTGGGCATCGCCGCTTCCTATCCGGATCTCATAACGGGACTGCCTCAACCAGCCAACAACATTCAGAGCGTTGGTCCGCTGCTCGGAAATCCTTCCGAATTTGTGGCGCCGCGGGGACTCACATTCGGAGATGCCGGCCGAAACTTCTTTAACAATCCGGGCCGGTTGAATTTCGATTTCTCCGTGTTGAAGCATTTCAAGATCACCGAGGCAAGCGACCTGCAGTTCCGAGCCGAGTTTTTCAATGTTTTCAATCACACGGAATTTGAGATTTACGACCCGGATAATCCTGGCAGCACAGGCAACAACGTCGTGAGTTGTTACGCCGGGCCGAACTATTCCGCTGGTTTTCAGGCGATCGGAGGAGCCGACTGCGTGACCGGCGCTTCGTTCCTGCACCCGCTCGATGCGCACCGGCCGCGAACTATTCAGTTTGGATTGAAATATTCGTTCTGACGCAAGAGATCTATGAGGCGATTCACCAAGCTACGGGAAGCAAGTTCAAAGCGCAGTGGGCCCCTCGGCACTTGGCCGATCGCGGTGGCTTTTACTTTTGCCATAGCGGCCCTCATCGTTTTATCTTCCTGCAGCAGCGGCAGCAACACTCTCAGTCCTGCGCAAACCGATGGCCAGTTCACCGGGAATTGGCAGTTCACGATGTCGGCCCCGGCGGACAGTTCATTTCTAGGGGGCTTGCAGGGCGGTTTTCTCCTGCAGAACATCGACGGAACTCTCACCGGCAGCGTTGTCTACTCGATTTCGCTGCCGGGAGCCAGCAGCACAGCGGCTCCCACGCTATGTAACAGTGGATCTGCGCCGGTTACGGGCACGGTCAGCGGACAAACCATAACTCTGACCGCTGTCGCATCACCGCAGACGTTTACCTTGAATGGAACTATGAGCGCCGATGGCACAACCATCATGGGTACTTACAGCTCAACCGAGGGCAGTATCACCAGCGGCGTACGCTGTGGCACGCCCCAGAGCGGGTTGCAGTGGACTGCCGTGTCCGTACCGTCTCTGACCGGAACGGTTCAGGGTTTTTTTCACAGCGTTCAAGACGATCCGGCTCTCCAGAATCAGGTGTTTCCGGTGACCGGGACCTTTACGCAGGGTCAAAACATTGGAGCGAGCAGTGCAACGCTCACCGGCACTCTCACATTTACAAACTATCCGTGCATGAGCGGCGCTTCGGTGAACGGCCAAATCAGCGGCAGTTCCGTTATTCTCCAGATCATTGGGAGTAATGGACTGTCAGCCGGACAGATCGGAGCTTACGCCGGAACGACATCATTACCCTCACCAGTGAGCGTCTTGAGTTCCGCGGCAGGACTCACCTTGCAGGGCACCAACGGATACGGCGTCAGCACGAGTTCCTGTCCTGCCGGCAACAATCCTGGAGATGTCGGCGATATCTGTCTGGGCATTGGAAACACGACGAGCTGCACCCAGCCGATATTGATCTCTCCTGCCTCGCTCAGTTTTCCCGCACAGCAAGTGGGCACGGCTGCAACTACGCAAATCATTACGCTTACCAACAACAATCTCACCACGACTCCGCTCAGCGGGATGACTTTGTCGCTGGCTACGATCAACCCGGCGCCGGGAATCGAAAGCCCGTTCGGGCCGAGCGATTTCACGGAGCTTCCAAGCTTCAGCGAGCAGGATAACTGTGCCAGTTCGCCGGGCAAGTCTTTCAGTCTCGCTCCACAGCAGAGTTGTTACATCACGATCGCATTTTCACCACAGCAGAGTTGTCCGTGGATGCCCTCGACGGCGCTGCAAGGGGAGCCTCCATCGGCCTGCCCATATCCTTTACTGGCCTCGCTGATCCTGAAAAGTCCGGTGAGCGCCGATAACAACACTACTTTTGCCACACCGCTCAGCGGTATCGGCTACAGCGCGGTTTTTCCTTCGGTCCCTGAACTCGATTTCGGAGCCGAAGCGGTTGGAGAGGCGAGCGAGGCTCAAACATTTTCATTTACAAATCAAGGGTTCGCTCCGGTGCAAATCCTGCCGGCGTTAAGCACTGGATGCTTGAACCCGGCCAAGGGATTGCTGACTCTTCCGCGGCCGCTTTCTACGGGAGAGGTTTCCGGCTTGCAAGTAGTTTCGTCAATCACTCCCGACGCGGCGGAGCAAACCATCCAATACAGCTGTGACAGCGATCTCACTAGTCAAAAACCAAACTTCCAGATTTCGGCCGACGGTTGCTCCGGGACTTTACTCACTCCCACTGCGTCGTGCAGCGTATCGATCACTTTCGCTCCCCAGCCCAGCACACCTTTGAGTCCGGCCCTCGATTATTTTCTGGAATTGAATACGCTGCAGTGCACGAGCTCTGTCACCACCGATTGCGAACTGGATAGCGGCCGTTTTCCCCTTGAGTTGAAAGCGAACGTCCCGAGTCCGTTGCGAATGACTCCGGCCGCCGGATTAGATTTCGGGACGTTTCCAGCTGGAACAACGAGCGCCCCCTTGACGGTGAACGTGTACAACGATCCCAAAGCTCCCGATGCGGGGCCCGTGAGCTTTACAGGAAATCTTTTGCAGGGGACGGCCTTCGCCGAAACCGATAATTGTTCTGGCACGCTGCAACCGGGGCAGACTTGCACATTCAACGTCACGTTCACTCCGCTGAAGGGCGGAGGCGTATTTACCTCGGGGACCATCACGATCAGCTATACCGTGGGCCAAACCCAGACGATTTATCTGCGCGGAACGGGAGAGTGAGTTGTGAGCTCGATCTTCTTACGGCTTGGAAAAGAGGACCCGATGACCGGCGGCAAGAGAATGTTGTCGTTCTTGGGCTTGGCGGCTCTGTTGTTTCTCGCCGCTTGCGGAGGAAATGACAATCTGACCTTGCAGAATCCTCCTGCCCCGGAGGCGAAAGCGATTTCCATTTCTTTCGATCCGAAGCCGGTTTCGTCGCTCTCGCTGGCCGCAACGACCAGTTTTACAGCTGTCGTCAACGGCGATTCGACCAATGCCGGAGTAGACTGGGCCCTGGTCTGCGGCGTTCCTGGCAACTGCGGCACCTTGCAATCTCTCCACACGAAGAGCGGATCGGCGGTCACGTACACGCCTCCTTCAAGTATCTCCGGAAACAGTCAAGGAGTTACGGTGGAAGCGTTCGCGACCGCAAACCATAATTCCAACACGAGTGCGTCGCTGACTGTCACCGGCTTTGCCGGTAATCTCAAGGGCACATATGTTTTCGAAACAACTGGCTTAGATGGCAACGTTGGCGCCTTCGAGCTAGCCGGCGTAGTTGTGCTCGATGGAAATGGCAACGTCACATCTGGCGAGCAGACTTATTGCGATGCGATCTTTCTGCCGTCATCCCAGCCGAGCTTAGTCTCAGTAGCAGACAAAATCACTGGTGGCTCGTACTACATTGGCCCTGACGGGCGCGGAACGCTCACCCTAAACACAGCCGACCAGAATGTTGGGCAGCTCGGAATAGAAAACTTCGCTCTGGTGTACTTATCCAATTCCAAGGCACTGATTCAGACCTTCGACAATCTGGCAAACGTAAACCTCCCTCCCAGCAACGAAGCTTCCTTGGGAACGCTTGACCTTCAAACCGGCGCCGCGGCGCCGACCGGAGGATATGCCTTTGTGGTTAATGGAATTGATGTTAATGCACTTCCGCTTGCCATCGGAGGTGTGTTCAATATCGATTCTCCAGGTACGATTTCAGGGGCGGGCAGCGTCGCCGATGAAGATGATGGCAACACATTGACCAGCATTCCGGCACTCTCCGGAACCGTAACGACTCCCGATTCGTTTGGTGCGGTGAAGTTCAGCCTGACCGCATCCAATCCAGCTACCTTTCCGCCGTTCTCTACATCCTGGGAGCTTACCGGCTATATTATCGATGCGACGCACATGAAACTGATTGAGACCGACAACAACAGCACGGTGGCAGGTTCTGGCGTAACCGTCGGCGTTGCTCTTGGTCAGGGCGCCACAACCGGCACCTTCACCAACGGAAGCGCATTCGCTGGAAATTATGTGTTTGATATCGCCGGAGAGGACCCCAGCGGAGTGCCGGACACGCTCGCATCCGTGGGCGAACTCACTGTCGACTCCAATGGTAATCTCAGCAGCGCTTACGACGACGAGTATCTGGTCAACGCCCTCGTTGGCTTTACCGACTCATTCATCGGAACCTACACCCTGTATCCTACGGGAACGGGTCGTGTCGATACCAACTCCACCATCACCTTCACTGTAAATGGACAAGGGCCAGAACTGATTTTCTATTTGACCGGAAACGGAAATCCTCCGCTGGTTCTTGATGCTGACGACAACGAAAACTCGCTCGGAGATTTCTCGACCGGCATGGGATTTGCTCACCCACAGGCGGCGACGCCGTTTTCATTCAACGGCAAGTATGGTGTTGACTTTACCGACAGCCAGGGCGAGGTTCCAAATACTGCCACGGGACGGGTTACCGCGAGCGACAGCGCCGGCAATTTGAGTGGCATCGTGGATACCAATTTCGGGTTCAGTCCCCAGCCGAACTTCGGCCTTGATGCCGCTTTTGGTAGCGTTTCCACGACTGGACGCTTCACAGGAACATTAGAGAACACACTTTTCCCGTCGCCAACGACTGTTCCCAGTACCATATCCGTGGCTTTTTATCCGGTTGATGACGATCTTATTTTCTTTATTGAAACCGATTTCGCGTTGACCTTCCAGTCAACACTCGGTCATTTTTCGGCGAGGACGTCAGTCTGCAATTTGAGCACGTGCCCGTAGCTTCTCCATATGCCATGCGGTAAAATGGAACGATCATGACCAGCCATCTTCATGAACCTCCCTCGATCGATGAAATCTGTGCCAATGTAAAACGCCTCGGTTATGCGGCCCGGCAGCGTGTTCGTCTCTACGGAGAGGAATTCGAACTGGTTTCTGATCCATTTCCTGAAGCGGATGGCATTGCTGTGAACGTCAAAAGCAAAAAAGGTCCGAACGTAAGGGTGGTGCGTCTGCCTGCCACTGTGCTTCAAAGCGTCAAAGGACGAATCGCTAAAGCCGGTTGAGCGACTCGGCCAGATATCAGCCTTTCTTCCTAGCAAGGCCACACTTCCTTTGTGCTGACGGCTCTTGATCCCTGTCAGGAGAGCGTCTGGATCACTCAAGCTGAAATCTCGAGGAGAGAAACTCCCTCCGCGCCGTCATTACGGGACCGAGACTTCCACCGGCGTGGAATAACCACTTTCCTGGCCGCTGGAATTCACTGCCGTCGCCGCGTAGTAATACGTCACACCCGAAGTCACCGTGCTATCGGTATACGCGGGATTCGCGTCAAGGACGGAATTGATTTTGGAATAAGCTCCCGGCGCCGTGCCACGATACACGTTGTAGCCGGCAACAGGCGGATTGCTCGGGTTCCAGCTCAGGCTCACGCTATATGTCGCCAGCACTCCGGTGCCGCTCAGGGATTGGCTGCCTGGGTTGGATGCGTTGCTGGCAAAACTGAGCGTGGCCGAGTCCGCTCCCGTTGTGGTCGGAGCGAAAGCGACATCGAACGAAACCGTCTGTCCCGCATTGATCGTCACCGGCAGCGACACTCCAGAAATGGAGAACTGCGAATTGCTGCTGGTCGCGGAGGAAACCGTCACGCTTCCGCCAGTTGCCGTCATACTCGAAGGTTGGGTCGTGCTCGATCCTACATCGACATTGCCAAAGCTCAATGTCCCCGGGGCAATGCTGAGTTGCCCTGCGGCTGTGCCCGTGCCGCTCAACGGTATGTTGAGGCTGTCGCCGGTGAGAAAGATGTTTCCGGCGATCACGCCGGCAATCTGTGGCGCAAACGAGACGCTCAGAGTCACGCTTTGTCCGCTGCCCAGGGTTACCGGTAGGGATGGGCCGCTGACGGAGAACGCGCTCCCAGTAATCGGGAGGGCCGTGATGGTTTCGTTCCAAGTATGCGAGTTGCTTACCACGACCGAGAGCAACGCGCTGCTTCCCACCGACACAGCTCCAAAAGATAAACTCGAGGGCGAGGCCGTCAGTGCCGAGTTCTTAACTCCTATGCCTTGAACGGCAACTTCAAGATTGGAATCGTTGGCGTTGCTCG
>JASICF010000288.1 GCA_030044775.1 Candidatus Sulfotelmatobacter sp.
TTGGAGTCAGCTTCCGATTCCGAACTGCCCCCGGTTTCGGTGTTGAAACCGGTGCACGGTCTCGAAGCACAGCTTAAAGAAAATCTCGAGAGCTTTTTCCGCCAGGATTATCCTGCCTACGAAATTCTTTTTGCGGCGGATACCGCCGACGACGCCGCCCTGGATGTGGTGCGCGAAGTCTGCCAGCGCCATCCCCACATTCCAAGCCGGATTATCGTGACTGGCGCACCGTGGCCGAATCCGGTCGTTTACTCATTTCATTGTCTCGCCGAAGCCGCATCGCACGAGATCCTCGTTACCAGCGACAGCGATGTCGAGGTTGGACCGCGGTACCTGCGTGAGGTTGTTCCACCCATGCTCGACCGCAAGATCGGCGCGGTAACTTGTGTTTATCGCGGCAAGAACGCCGCCGGATTTTTCTCCGGCCTTACGGCCATTGGCATGTCAGTTGAGATGACTGCCGGCGTGATCGTCGCCAATCTGCTCGAAGGAATGAAATTTGGTTTAGGACCAACCACCCTGATTCGCAAAGATTCGCTCGCGGCGATCGGCGGCTACGCCACGCTAAAGGACTACATCGCCTACGATTTTGCAATCGGAAACATGATTGCGAAAGCTGGTTATGGTGTTGTTCTTTCGGGTCACGTGATTGACCACGTCGTAAATCAGAAATCGTTTCTGCAGATGTGGCAGAATCAATTGCGCTGGGCACAGACCACTCGTTACTCGCGCCCCAAAGGCCATTTTGGAAGCGGGCTGATCTTTGCAATGCCCTACGGCGTGCTAGGATTTTTCGCGGCCGCTGCGCTTGGGCACTGGGGCCTTGCGTCCCTTCTACTGGCGATCGCGATCGTGAACCGACTGGGCGAAGCCTGGCTAATCGGATGGGAGGTGGTCCGCGATCCGCAGGTTCGCCGCGCGCCCTGGCTCTATCCCCTGCGAGACTTACTGGGATTTGCGGTGTGGGCTGCAAGCTATTTCAGGCTTCGCTACGTGTGGCGCGACAGCCGCTTTGAATTGAAGGGTACGCGGATTGCGCTGCGGCAAACCTCTCCGGCGCCCAGCGGCGCAGTCGGAAATTCGAAGCTTTCAAGGACACAATGAGTTCTCGTTCCGATTTTGCCTTTGGAGATTTGCCGTGCGCGTCCTAGTGACCGGCGCTGCCGGTTTCATCGGCAGCCATATGGTCGATCGCCTTCTCGCCGCCGGCCACAGCGTCCTCGGTCTCGATAATTTCTCAACCGGTCAGAAGCGGTTCCTGCTGGCCGCATTGGCCAATCCGAATTTTGTTCTGCATGAAGCTGATCTTCTCGACCGCCGCGGTCTTGAGAGGGCTATGCGGGGAATAGAACTCGTCGCGCATTTCGCAGCCAATGCGGACGTTCGTTTCGGAATAGATCATCCTCGAAAAGACCTCGATCAGAACACCATCGCCACCTGGAATGTTCTTGAAACCATGCGCGAGCATGGTTGCCGGCGGATCGTATTTTCTTCTACCGGTTCGATCTATGGCGAGCCTGAGATTTTTCCCACGCCCGAAACCTGTCCATTTCCAATCCAGACCTCGCTCTATGGAGCCTCCAAGCTTGCTGCCGAAGGCTTGATTCAGGCTTATTGCGAAGGCTTCGGAATGGAGGCCTGGATTTTTCGATTCGTCTCCATTCTCGGCGAGCGCTACTGGCACGGCCACGTTTTTGATTTTTACAAGCAGCTTGCGGCGCATCCTGATCACTTGCACGTGCTCGGCGACGGCCATCAGAAAAAATCTTACCTGTACGTGCAGGATTGCATCGATGCGATTCTGCTTGCGTTGGAGCAAAAAGGCGAAAATGGATCCCGCAAGCAAGTGAATATTTTCAATCTCGGCACCGACGAGTATTGCGAAGTCAACGACTCGATCAACTGGATTTGCGAGCATCTTGGGCTTCATCCGAGAATCAGCTATACCGGCGGGGAGCGGGGCTGGATCGGAGACAGCCCGTTTATTCTGCTGGATTGTTCGAGAATCCGGTCTTTGGGCTGGCGGCCAAAGTTAACGATTCACGATGCAGTTCTGGCCACGATCAAATACGTGAGCCAGCATTCTACCGAAGAGCAGCCGCGGTAGGCTTCGTTCGACTGGTTCCGTTCCGCGCGCGTGTCCCCGGGAAACTCGCTATACTCGTTCCCAACGAGCCCCCAAACGACGAACGCCAAACAGATCGGAGGAGCAACGGCTTTGCGAATCGAGTCTTCTCTCAGAACCCGGTTTCGAATTTGCGCGGCAGCGTTTTTTCTCGTCTCGATCCCTATGTGCGCGCAAGATAAGAATTCGCAATATAAAGACTCACAGGCTTCTCGCGCCGCCGCTGCGCTTGACTCCATGCCACACATTAAGAGAATCGACGAAGCCGCGATTTCTCCCGACGGAACTCACGTTGCCTACATCGCAGATGGAAAGCTAACGGTCACATTGGCCAATGATGGCGACGCTCAGCAGACTATTGCAGTAGAAAACAATCTTAAGCTGCGTGACGTCGCCTGGTCCTCCGACAGTAAAAGGATCGTGTTCATCGCCGACCGTCCTGGCGAAGTTCCTGCGGCCCAGGTTTGGATCACCGACCGTGACGGAAATAACGCGGCAAAACACGCGGAGGTAAGAGGTTATGTGCAGGCGCCAGAGTTTTCACGCGACAGCTCAAAAATCTCCATTCTTTTCATCGAAGGCATGCCGCGTGTGGCGGGACCGCTGCAACCCATGACGCCGCTGGCCGGAGTGATTGATGAGAAAATTTACGAACAGCGAATCGCAGTGATCGACTTGAGCACAGATCACCTGACGCAGATCACGCCGGCTGATATGTACATCTACGAATACGACTGGACTCCGGATGGCCAAGGCTGGGTGGTGAGCGCGGCGCAGGGCGCGGGAGATGCTAATTGGTGGGCTGCGCGTTTGTATTTTGCCAATGCGCAAAGCGGAGAAATGCGCGTGATTTATAAACCCCGGCTACAAATCGCCGATCCACGAGTCTCTCCAGATGGCAGACATGTTGCGTTCATCGAGGGCCTGATGAGCGACGAAGGATCAACTGGAGGCGATGTCTATGTCGTTCCGCTCGCCGGAGGCGAAGCGCGGAATTTGACTCCGGAGTTGAAAGCATCGCCCTCCGCAATTGCGTGGACCTCCGACGATGAAATTCTTTTCGCGGAAGATGTTGACGGCAAGGCCGGTTTCGGAAGCACAAACATCGACAATAGCGCACCGCAGACGCTGTGGAGCGGAGAAGAAGTGGCTGATCCTTCCGGCAAATCGTGGATCGCGGCGACCGGTCACAAAGTGATCACTGCGATCACGCGTCAATCCCCCAGTTCGCCGCCGGAAGTATGGGCCGGGACAATCGGAAAATGGAAGCAGCTTACCCAATTGAATCGCGAAGCCAAACCTGCCTGGGGCGAAGTGCGGAACGTTCATTGGATGGATGGAAATATGCGGGTGCAAGGCTGGCTGATGCTGCCCAAAGATTTTGACGCAAGAAAGAAATATCCTCTCGTCGTCAATGTGCACGGCGGACCTTCAGCCGCATGCATGGCACATTGGGATGAGCGCTCCATGGGCCCGGAATCGGCCGTGGGATATTTTGCGCTTTGCCCGAATCCGCGGGGCAGCTATGGCCAAGGAGAGGCATTCACCGAGGCCAACGTAAAAGATTTCGGCGGCGGCGATTTCCGCGACATTATGGCCGGAGTAGATGCCATCGCAAAAGATTACCCGATCGACATCCATCGCATCGGCATTCGTGGCCACAGCTACGGCGGGTATATGACCATGTGGGCGGAAACTCAGACGCAGCGCTTCGCTGCCGCGGTAGCAGGCGCCGGGCTTTCCGATTGGCTCAGCTACTACGGATTGAATGACATCGATGAATGGATGATCCCCTTTTTCGGTGCGTCCATCTATGAAGATCCAGCGGTTTATAACAAGAGCGACCCGATGCATTTTGTCACCGCGGTGAAAACGCCGACGCTGATTCTGGTTGGCGATCGCGATGGCGAAGTTCCCATGGAGCAGTCGGTCGAGTGGTGGCATGCACTCTCCACTTTGCATACGCCGACAAAGCTTGTGGTTTATCCGAATGAAGGCCACGCGTTCATCAGGCCCGCCGATTCCCGCGACTACTCGTTGCGCACGCTCGAATGGTTTGAGCAATGGTTCGCCAAGGCGCAGTGAAGGAATTCTGGCGCTCGCTCGTTTGACAAGCTTGGATTGCCAACTTCATCTCCAAGCTGGCATGCTGAATCAGCATGCCGGAACTGCCCGATATCGCCGCGTACATCACGGCTCTCGAACCGCGAATTGTCGGCCAGCCCGTGCAGCAGGTCAGGCTAGGCAGCCCGTTTCTTGTGCGAACGGTTGATCCGCCGCTGGAAGATGCCGAGGGGCGCGTTGTCCGCGAATTACGCCGTGTTGGCAAGCGCATCGCATTCGGATTGGAAAATGATCTTTGGCTGGTGCTTCACCTCATGATCGCCGGCCGGCTGCATTGGAAAGCTCGTAATGCCAAGCTAG
>JASICF010000023.1 GCA_030044775.1 Candidatus Sulfotelmatobacter sp.
CCGGTTCCGCCGTCAGTTGTCTCGTTTTTGGAATTGGTCTCTCGATGGGCGGCCCGTTGGTTACCTTGGTTCTGGCCCCGTTGACATATTTCGTCCCTACCCTTTCTGACTTAATGTGAAGTTTCCGACTCCTGGATCGCATCTCTGTTCTGGGTTCCTGGAAGCTAATGCATGGCTAGTTCTCCTCAGGGTTTTCAGCTGGGCTTATTGCCCGAGCGCAAGATCGATAAGCGCGCGGTCGCCACCGGCTACACGCTGCTCCTGCTCCTGCTCTTGCTGCTGATCAACATCGGGCTTTTGTTTCCCGAACACATTCAGTTGAAGGAATATCGCGTTACGTCGTTAATTCCGCTCCCGGCACTTAAGCCGGAGCCCGAGCCGGAACCTGAGCCCGTCAAGACCGAACCAGTAAAGCCGAAGCCGCTTCCGGCTCAACCTGTCGTGGAACCACCGAAAGTTGATGAAGCACGAGTGATTGTTCCTCCGGAAGTTCACCGTGTCGAGCCGAAACCCGTGGAGGCTCCAAAGGTTTTGATAAATCAGTTTGCGGCTCCCGAACTGAAGGCGACGAATACTCCGACACCCCGCTTGCTGCACACCGGAGATTTTGCAGGTTCGTCGGTTGCGCCAACCGTGAAGACAGCCGTGCAAAACGTGCAAACCGGAGGCTTTGGCGATCCAAACGGACTGAAAGGCACCGGCAAAGAAGCGGCCAAACTCTACGCGGCCCAGCCCGGCGCTTTCGATATGCCGGTCGGCCCGGGTCAGGGTAACGGATCGGGCGGAGCAAAAGGAATCAAAGGAACAGTGGCCAGTGCCGACTTCGGCAACGGTATCGCCACGACTGCCAGCGATAATCGCGGCTCTGTCGCAACCGGCGGTTTCGGGTCCGAACAAGTGGTTCACAACAGCCCGGTGATCGCGCAGACGAAGGGGCCGGCGACGCACCCGGTGGAGATTACGTTCAAGCCAAATCCGGTTTATACCGACGAGGCCCGCAAGCTCAAGATCGAAGGTGAAGTTCTCCTGGAGGTTCTGTTCAGCGCGGATGGAACGTTGCATGTCAATCGCGTAGTCGGCGGTCTCGGCCACGGTCTGGATGAAGCCGCCATTGCCGCCGCGAACAACATGCGCTTCAAACCGGCGACACGCATGGGACAGCCGGTGGATTCCACCGCCATCGTGCACGTGATGTTTCAGATGGCGTACTAGAGTTCTGCCTCCGAAGGCGGTTTCGCTCAGCGGCTGAGGTTTTGTCGCCGAGAGTTTGTAAAACAAATGAACGGGTTTTTCGGCACGGGTGCAAAGTCGTAACGGGAAGCATTGGTAGTGAACGTGGTATGGGGTCGGCCCAATCGGGCCGCGAGAAACGAGAAGGATTCATGCGAACCTTGCAGTGGCGAATTGGAAAATGGACATTATCAGTTGCATTGCTTCTCGCGGTGAGTGCTCCCGCACAGCAATCCGTGGAGCCGCAATCCGGCGCCGCTGCCAACCCTCCGAATTCAGCGGGACCGGCGGCCAGCATTTTGCCGCCGGCCCCCGCGCCCGAACCTCCACCTACTACCAAGGACCAGGTTGTGGACCGCGTCATTGAACGCGAGCACGGGCTCATCAAATTTCTTTCTAACCGTACCCCCATCGTTGAAACATACCTGCAGAACTTTAAGCCTGATACCCAGCTCGGAGCCGTACCTGGCGAAGATCATTACTTCCTGGGCCGCATGGATATGGGCGACACAATCGACCGCAAGGACTACCTGAAAGATGAAGAACGCTCCATGCAGGCGCGCCTGCTCGGCGGCTTTCACAAGCTGTTCACCGTGCAGTATCAGCCGATGGGCTTTGCCTGGATGGTTTACGCCGACCGCAACGAGTTCGACCGCGCACATTACGATTTTCAGTATGTACGGCGCGAATTTCTGGGCGATATCCGTTGCTTTGTCTTTGACGTCCGGCCGAAGAAAATGAAGGGCAATGACGCTCGCGGCCGGTTTGTGGGTCGTATCTGGGTCGAAGATCAGGCGTACAACATTGTTCGCTTGAACGGTACCTATTCCGAAGCAAAAAACAACACTTACTTCTTCCACATGGATAGCTGGCGGTTGAATCTTACGCCCGGCTACTGGGTACCGTCGTTTATCTACAGCGAAGAGGGCGACTTCACCCCAGGCTCGAAAGACAGCATCTCCTTCAAGGCGCAGACTCGCATCTGGGGCTACGACCTCAAGAAAGCAAATCCAGAAGATGAACTCACGCAGATCAAGGTCGACAGCGTAAACGACCAGAGCCCGGCGGCACAGGATGCATCGCCATTGCAGGCCGAGCGCGAGTGGCAGGAGCAGGCGGAAAATAACGTAATCGACCGGCTCACCAACGGCGGACTGCTGGCCCCCGAAGGTGACGTCGATCATATTCTTCAGACTGTAGTCAACAATTTGATCGTCACCAACAATCTTGATCTGTCCCGCCCCGTGCGGGTTCGCGTACTGCTCACGACCCCGCTCGAAACTTTCAGCGTAGGCAACACGATCGTGATCAGCCGAGGATTAGTCGATGTTCTCCCCGACGAGGCCAGTCTCGCGGCCATGCTGGCGCACGAGCTTGCGCACATTATTCTTGGTCACAACCTCGGCAGCAAATACGCCTTCAATGATCGCATGCTGTTTTCCGACGACACTACTTACGCGAATCTTGGTTTCAAACATATTCCCGAGGAAGAGACCGCCGCCGACAAGAAAGCCATCGAGTTGCTCAACAATTCGCCTTATGCGGCAAAAATGGGCGATGTCGCACTGTTCCTGAAGGAATTGCAGGCTCGAGCGCATTCGCTCAATGCGCTTCTCACTACCCACCTCGGCAATCCTCTCGGAGAAAACGGAAATATCACTCGCCTGTCGGCTGTCGAAACCCAAGGCCCGGCGCTCAATGACTTGAAACTCGATCAGATCGCGGCCCTTCCTCTGGGTGGAAGAATCAAGGTGAATCCCTGGAACGACAATGCAGACATGATCAAGGCCGCTCCTGTGGCGATTACTTCGGCACGCGACAAGATGCCGTTTGAAGTGACGCCGTTTTATCCGCGGCTGGCCCGCTGGACTGCGCCTGCCAATGCTGGTTCGACAACTGCTGCGAATTCTGGGTCAAGTAACTGATCTGTTTACAAGTTGAAGTAAGCGCAGGCCGGGATCCGGAATCACCTTCCGGGATACCCGGCCTTCGTATTTGTCTTAGACGGAGGGGCCGAGGCACTTAACGGAACTGCAACGATATAAAATCCTGTCCTCGATAAGCAGTGAGGCACGCATGGGAATCAAACAGCTGCGGATGGCGCAAACTGGGCTGCTTGTCAGCACGGTTGCGTTCGCCGCGATAGCAGAATCTGTATCTGAGGTAGGGAGAAGCGACTGGACATGGCGACAATGGCTCGTCGCCGGGCTTGCTCTTTGGTCGATCTTAGGAGGGTACCGCTTTCGACAACTAAGTAGACGACGTTCCGAACAAGCCTTGTCCGACGGTGATCGCGATGGTAAGGCTTTTCGCAAATGGAATGCTGCTCAGCTGGCGAGCCTCATGACAGCGGAAAGCGTCGGGCTTTACGGCGTCTTTATACGGCTAGGCCTCCACGGCGCACGTTGGCAGGCTGTGCCTTTTTACCTCGTTGCCCTCTTCTTTTTGTTGCTTTGGACCCCCAGGCCGCTGGTCAAAGAAGGCAGCGCGCCAGTTTAGCTTCGATTCGGGTCCTTGTGATCTGTCTTTTTTCCTGGCAATCCCGCTGGATTCTCGTGTGTGCGCTCACGGAACGTTCCACGAATCCCGCTCGCCAGCTTCACGCTGGACTCGCCAAATTTATCGCGCAGGTGATCCACTGCAGCCAGAGCATTCCTCCATCGCTGCTGCCGGCTGCCATCCAGCAGATCGACCTGCGGCACTTCCACGTCAAACGACGAAACGTGCACCCCAAGCAGCCGCACCTGCGCTCCACGCTTCCAATTCTTGCGGAACAGCGCGCGCACTTCCTCAAAGATTTCGCCGTCAAGCTGTGTCGGCCGCGCGCGGGAGTGAGCGCGGGTGATCGTAGTGAAATCCTTATAGCGCAGCTTCAGCTGAACGGTTCGGGCGTGCAGATCAGCCTCGCGCAAGCGCCGGCCCACCATTTCCGATAATCGCATCAGCGTCGCTTCAAGTTGCACGATATCAGCCGTGTCCTTGTTGTACGTGTGCTCATGGCTGATGGATTTCGCTTCCTCGCGCGCCCCGACTTCGGAATCGAACCATCCTCCCGCGTCTTCTCCCCGAGATTTGCCTGCCAGCGCAAGGCCCCATTTCCCGAATCGCTCTTCGAGTTCGGAGTCTTCCAACTTCGCCAGATCTCCAACCTTGCGGATTCCGATCTCGTGCAGGTGCTTCTCCATCACCTTGCCGACGCCTGGAATCTCGCGGACATCAAGCGGCGCCAGGAATCGCGCTTCTTCTCCCGGCACAATCCAGAGCACTCCATTGGGTTTCGCTTGTCCCGATGAAACTTTTGCGATCAGCCGCGACGAACCAATGCCGATCGAGCAATTCAGCAGCGTTTCCTGTTTCATCCGCTGGTGTAATTTGTGAGCAGCTCGCAGCGGAGGTCCAAGCAGCCGCGCTGTTCCCGTCATATCGAGGTAAGCTTCATCGATGGAGGCCATCTCGACCTTGGGTGAGAAACTCTGCAGTACGTGGAAAACCTTTTCAGAGCATTCTCGGTAGCGCTCGGGATGCCCATCGACAAAAATTGCCTGCGGGCATAACTTCGCCGCGGTTCTCAGCGGCATGGCCGAATGCACGCCAAATTTTCGAGCGGCATAGGACGCTGCCGAAACCACTCCTCGCTCGTGGCGCTGCCCGCCGACCACAACCGGCTTGCCCTTGAGCGAAGGATCGAACAATTCCTCCACCGAAACGAAAAATGCATCCATATCCACATGGAAGATGGTGCGGGCGAATGCCGGGGTGTTTAGCGCGGTGGCCACAACAGGCAAATTCTAGCAGCACAAGATTCAGGCTGCGAAAGCCTCAGCTCGTGGTTTGCTAAACTTCTACAAGACCTTCATGCGCTACTTGATTTCGCTGATTTCTGTTCGGTCGATGGTTATTCCATCGATCGCTATTGCGTCGATCATGATTCCTTTCGTTGTCGCTATGCTCATGAACACTGTCACTGCTGAAAAAGTCGCCGCTCAAACTCTTCCTGTGCCGCATGCCATCACCGATCCAAAACAGATCGCTTCCAAGCCGAACGCCCAAGTCGAGCCAAAAAGCTTGACCATCGAAAAGCTGTACATGACGCGGCAGGTTGGTGGCGCCACGTGGTCGCCTGATGGCAAAAACATCGCCTTCATCTCCAACATGAGCGGCAGAAATAATTTATGGGTCGTGCCCAGCGATGGCGGATGGCCAATGCAGCTTACCGTCAGCGATCAGCGCCAAACCGCACCGACATGGTCGCCCGATGGCAAGTGGATCGCCTATCAATCGGATTACGATGGCGACGAACTCTGGGATATTTTTCTGGTTTCTCCGAAAACTGGCAAAGTCGTGAATCTCACCAGCACGCGTGAGATCGCCGAAACCGATCCGACATGGTCGCCTGACGGACGCTATCTCGCGTACCTTGTGAAACCAAAAACATCTGCGGCTTCCGAGATCGATATCTATGACACGCTGATGCGCGAAGTAAAACACCTTACTGCAAACACGCCGCAGGATAAGCGCAGCACGAATCCCATCTGGTCGAAGGACGGAAAGTACATTGTGTATACGCAGGAGCAAGCCAAGGGGACGGATTCGAATATTTTCATTGCCGACGTTGCAACCTCCCAAAGCACGCTGCTGACGCCGCATGAAGGCGAGCAGAATTACTTGGCTAACGATATCGCGCCGAACGGCAAGCACATTCTATTTACTTCTAACGCGCAAAATGGACATGACAATGCCGGCCTGATCGACATTGACACGAAAACAATCGCTTGGCTCACCCACGATAAGTGGGAGATTCGCGCCCACCAATTTTCTCCCGACGGCAAGCGCGTTATCTTCACGGCCAATGTCGACGGCAATGAAAACGTCTACCTGCATGACCTCGCCGGCGGCAAAGCGACTGCGCTGCCAATTCCGAATGGAGTAAACACGCCCGAGGGTGATCAGTCGGCATTCAGCCAAGATGGCTCCCGCCTGCTTTACAACCACAATGGCCCAACCGCTCCCGGCGATCTTTGGGTCTACACCGTAGCAACCGGCAAGTCGCATCAGCTCACGAATTCGTTGGTAGCTGGAATTCGCTCCGAGGATATGGTCGAACCATTTCTGGTTCACTATCCCAGCCGCGACGGCAAATTCACCATCTCCGCATTTCTGTACGTTCCCTTCAACATGGCGCGCAATGGCCAGAATGCGGCCATCGTTTATATTCACGGCGGACCGGCGTCGCAGTCGATGAATTCGTTCAACCGTTTTATCCAGTTTGCCGCCAACCAGGGATACATGGTGATAGCGCCCAATTACCGCGGCTCGACCGGATACGGGAAAGAATTTCAGCAGGCGAATCTGTTCGATATGGGCGGAGGCGATTTGCAGGACGTGCTTGCCGGCGTCGACTGGATCAAGCAGACCGGACATCTCGATCCGAAAAAAATTGCGGTAATGGGTGGAAGTTACGGCGGGTAACTAAGCATGATGGCGGTGACGAAGGCACCGGAACTTTGGGCCGCAGGCGTGCCGATCGTCCCCTTCGTGAACTGGTTCACGGAAATTGAAAACGAAGACCCGGTGTTGCAACAGTCTGACCTCGCGACCATGGGCGACCCAGTCAAAAATAAGGCGCTCTACGAGGAACGCTCGCCCATCAACTTCATCGATCAGATTAAGGCGCCGTTATTGTTGCTTGCGGGCGGCCATGATCCGCGGTGCCCAAAAACCGAAACGCAGCAGGTAGTCGAAGCCATCAAGAACCGCGCAGGAACGGTCGATTACAAGATTTACGACAACGAAGGTCATGGATTCGCGCGCGTCCAAAATCAGATCGACGCCTACCAGCGCGTCGCCGACTTTCTGCTGGCGCACGTCGTGCCCGCGGACTGCAGTTGCTCGCTAAACGAGTGAGCTCCCTTAGGCCGCAGCTGCGCCGCCAGTTGACCTCAGTTCTTCGAGCCTGAGCTCGCGCATATAAAGAAACAAGGGCAACCCGAGCGACACCCCGACCGTCAGTATCGCGAGTACCGGGATCCATCGGTGCGGAATCTTCAGTTGCGTGCTCTCGACTCGCATGAATGTGAATAAAACTACGGCCGAGACCACCACATCCATGCCGAAGAATGCACTGATCCGGTTCGCGAACAGCTCACGCAGTAGAAGAGGCAGATTCAGTCCGTGTTGCGCGACCCAAGGCACGAACTCCCAGTAAGGAAGAACGGCTCCGGCAAAACACAGAACAAGGTAGATCGTCTTCGGTTTCATGCCGGAAAATCTAACAGATTTGTAAGTCAGCCGCAGGTAGAGCGTTGCTCAGTCTACTCGTGGAAGTCAGATCTGGCTATCGCGTTCCGTATCGCGTTGACCAGTCCTGGAATCGTGAATTCCCGCGCGGCGATATCCACCCGTAGTCCAAGTTCCCGCAGAGTCGAAGACGTCACCGGGCCAATCGAGGCCATTTGAATTCCAGCGAGATCACCTGCCAGGTTTGGACGGGCTCCCAGCAATTCGGCAAAGTTTTTGGCCGTGGAAGAACTGGTAAAAGTGACCACTTGCGGACGTCGTTTTGGATTCTTAAGCGTGCTTCGCAGCCGGGTGCGCGAGGATTTTGGAACCACAGTTTTGTAAGCTTCCACGACTTCGAGAAGCGCTCCGGCTTTGCGTAGTTCGGTCGGGATTACGTCTCTGGCGACCTTGGCGCGAACCAGCAGCACGCGCTTCCCGTTCACTTTGCCTTTCAAACTGCGCACGACCGATTCGGCAACGTATTCTTTGGGAACGACATTGACCCGTACGCCACGCCGCTCGATGGCCTTCTTCGTCGCCGGGCCAATCGCTGCAAACCGCAGTCCATCGAATGCCGACCTCTTCAGCCGGAGTTTTGTTATTCTCTCCCACAGCGCTTCGACTCCGTTCGCGCTCGTAAGAATCAGCCAGTCGTATCGCGACAGATTTTTCAATGCGGAGTCGAGGGGTCTGAACGTGCTTGGCTTGCGGATTTCGATAAACGGAATCTCGGTCACGGTAGCGCCGAGCTTGCGTAATTCGGCAGAAAGCGCACCGGCCTGGTGCCGCGCCCGGCCGACCAGCACGCGAATGCCGGCAAGTGGCTGCTTCGGATTTTTCGTGTTGTACGCGCTCTTGCTCATCTTCTGACTGGTGTTAGTGCGGTCGCGATCTAACCTATTTCTTGCTCTCGCCGAGCCGTTGCTCACGCATCATCCGCGCCACCCCCGAAATCGTTGAGTCCTCCGACCGGCCGAGTGACGCCATCACTCTCGCCTGGTCTTCGGGCGTGCGATTCTGGCTCAGCTTGAACTTTCCTTCCACCTTGGTCACAGCGATTTCAAAGCCAACAATCTGCCGTAACATGTTTTCGCGATACTTCTGGCTCAGCGACTCCCACTGATCGCGGTACGCAGGCTCAAAGGTATGTATCAGCTGATCGAGCATCGAGCGCAGATCATCCTCTGACGAGAACAGCCGCGCATTGCCATACACATGCACCGCCGCATAGTTCCAGGTAGGAACGCTTTCGCGCGCTCCATAGTTGCTGGGCGAGACATAAGCGTGTGGGCCGTGAAAAATCGCTAAACACTGCGGCTCCTGCTCGAGATAACGCCAGTGCGGATTGGCTTTGGCCACATGGCCACGCAGCAAAATTTTCGCTTGCGACCCGTTATCGCACACCTGCGTCAGAACAAATAGCGGCAGGTGCGTGGCAAATGGGCCATCATCGGTACTCGAGATCAGAATGGCAAATGGATTCGCGCGCATGAATGCGACCGCATCTTGATCGTGCCGCAGGCGAAAATGTTCGGGAATGTACATGATAGTTTAAGTATCGCCTGAAACGGCTTGGCGGAAGGTGCGACGGAAAACACAACCGGCCCGGCTTACGGTTGCGGGGGAACAGCCAAGCCTCGCCCGTAAACCGCATCGAGGATTTCGTCGCCACCACGCCGCAGCAAGGTATCGCCTACATCATTACCCAGTTTTTCCGGATCGTCGAGATCGCCATCACGCGACTCGCGCAGCAGCCTGGAGCCATCGGGATCTGCGACGATGGCATCGAGATGCAGCTTGCCGTCGCGCTTCTCCGCAAACGCTCCGATGGGAACCTGGCAGCCTCCCCCAAGCCGGTTGAGCAGGGCGCGCTCGCACGTTGTCGCCGCGCGGGACGCGGCATCATCCAGAAACTCGAGATGCTTTCGCGTCTCGGCATCGTCTTCGCGAATTTCGATGCCCAACGCTCCCTGTCCTGCGGCCGGACACATGATGTCGGCCGGAATGATCTGCCGGATTAGTTCCGTTTTACCCAGGCGCTTCAGGCCTGCCGAAGCCAGAATGATTGCGTCGTATTCCCCTTGCTCCAGCTTGCGTAGGCGGGTATCAACGTTGCCGCGCAGAGGATGAATCTCAAGATCGGGACGAATCGCTTTGAGCTGGGCCTGCCGCCGCAGGCTGGATGTGCCTATTCGTGCACCGTGCGGCAGCTCTTCCATCCGCGAATAACGCCGCGAGCAGAAAGCGTCGCGCGGGTCTTGACGCTCGGTAATCGCCGCAATTTCGAATCCCGCAGGCAGTTCGGTAGGCAGATCCTTCAACGAATGCACGGCGAGATCGACACGCCCGGCAGCCAGCGCTTCTTCGATCTCTTTGGTGAACATACCCTTGGTGCCGACTTTCGCCAGCGCGACGTCGGTGATCTTGTCGCCGGTGGTGTGGATGATTTCAATTTCCACTTCGTGTCCGCGCACGCGCAGCAGCGTGGAAATGTGGTTGGCCTGCCAGAGGGCGAGTTGCGAACCTCGCGAGCCGATGCGGAGCTTAGGCATGGTGGGCAATCCAGGGCAGAAAATCGAACAAAAGCGAAAGGCGGCTGATTAGGCCGCCTCGAAAAATTGATACTGTACCGCGCTTGAGAACCAACTTGACAGTAGCACTTGGCGAAGGATTCGTCAAGGAACGTTGGCCGACGAAGCAGCTCTTAAGGTACCGTGGATCGCGCAAGGAGGCGGAGAGTAAGGGATTCGAACCCCTCGCGGCTGCGAACAGCCGCGACCCACGGTTCTCAAGCGCGGCCCAGTACCCACACTGGTAGTACTCTCCGAAGCCCCACTTGAGCAAGACCAGCGTACTACCGTCAGGATAGTAAGGGTTTCGGATTCGATCGAAACGTAGAAACAACTGTTCCGAAATGGAATCAATCCACAGGGCAAGCTGGGAGCCCCTGCGAATGGTTGGCATGTTGCCCAGCGGGTCAGTCAAGCGCAAGCTCCGCCGTCTCGGAATGTCCAGAGAACCATGTCGATCTTCCGTGGAGTCCAAGTCTCGGTATTAAACCAACCGTTGGCATTTGCCAATACTCGCCGAGGGTGTCAGTCCAGGCACGCTCGTCGCACGATTCCCCAAGCTGTCGGGCGCCCGAACTCATTGCCGCGTCCCCACTTCGTCCCCTTCCTTTTTTGCCAGTCGGTCGGCAGCATCTTTCGGTTTGACTTGCAGGTTAAACAATCTTCGCACGACATCAATCACCGTGGTCGCCTCCGATTCTTTCGCGGCAGACTTCAGGGTGGTGATCGGCGTGTGCATAACTTTGTTGATGATTCCGCGCGTGAGGGCTTCAAGCGCCATCTCCTGCTCGGGACTCATATGACCCATGCGACCGCGCACGCGATCGATTTCTGCCTGGCGAATGGTTTCCAGATGATCCTGCAAACTCACGATTGTCGGCACAACGTCCAGCGTGTGAACTCGCGCCTCGAATTTTTCGACTTCGCCGGCGATGATGGCTTCCGCGCGCTCGGCCTCTGCGCGCCGGTCGGCCACGTGGCTCGAAACCGCTTGCTGCAGGTCGTCGATGTCGTACGCGAAGATGCCGTCAAGCTTGGCCATCTCCGGGGCAACATCGCGCGGAACGGCAATATCGATGAAAAACATCGGCTTGTTTTTGCGGCGCGAAAGAAATTGCTCGCCGTGCTCGCGCCGGAAAATCGCATGTGGCGCGCCGGTGGAAGTGATGACAATGTCGGCGCGATCGCAGAAATTGTATAGATCGTCGAACTTGATGGCCTGGCCGTTGAAGCGCTGCGCCAGTCCGATGGCGCGCTCATACGTGCGATTGGCGACGAAGATCGAGGCGCATCCATGCGCCATCAAATGCCGCGCCGCCAGTTCGCTCATCTTTCCCGCGCCAACGATAAAAACGTTCTTCCCTTGCAGCGTTCCGAAAATCTTTTTCGCCAGCTCAACCGCGACCGAGGCAATCGAGACCGACGACGACCCAACGGCAGTCTCGGTCCGCACGCGCTTGGCAACGGCAAAAGCACGAGTGAAAAGCTGATCGAGTTGTCCGTGAACCGCGCCCACGGCCCGGGCCGTAGCGTAAGCCTCTTTGACCTGGCCAAGAATCTGCGCTTCGCCCACCACCATCGAATCGAGGCTCGCTGCCACGCGAAACACGTGCCGCACCGCATCCTTTTCGCGAAATTCATACAAGTGCGGGTCGAGGTCTTCCGCCTTCAGCTGGAAATGCTCGTGCAGAAAGGCCCGCAGATCGGCCGACCCGTTGGTCGTGTGCGTAATCATCTCCACGCGATTGCAGGTAGAAATGATCATGCCTTCCTCGATTCCAGGGTAAGCCGCGAGATCTCGGCAGCAGTCCGGCAGCCGGGACTCGGGAATCGCCAGCCGCTCCCGCACTTCCAACGGAGCACTCTTGTGGTTCACGCCGATGAGCTGGTATCTCATGAGGCAAACCTGTGAATCGTCGAAAAGTAGTTCGCTGCCCATGCCACGATGGCGGCAACAATCGCGCAAGTCGCTAGAACCGCAGCCCGGCGTCCGCGCCAGCCGGAGTTCCAGCGGGTGAACACCATGATCATGTACACAACCCACATGAGCAGGGAAAGCAGAATCTTGGGATCTGCGAAGTCGATGCGCCCGTAGGCGGACATGGCCACCACCGAACCGGTAATCAGGCCCAGCGTCATGAAGGGAAAGCCGAGAAGCAAAGAACGGTAGCCGATCTGATCGATGACTTCAAGTGCCGGAAGGAACGAAATCAAGCTGCTCGGTTTCTTTGTTTTCAGCCGCCGCTCCTGAATCAGATAAAGCACACTCGCACCGAAGCTCAAGACCAGCGCGGCGTAGCCGGTGAAGATGAGAATAATATGGGCGATGAGCCATCCTTTGTGCTGCACGAAGGATGTAAGCAGAACCGGTTGTTCATCTACCGCAGCAACAAACGTCAGAAAGAACACGAACGGGAAGACCACAACGCCGGGCGATGTGGTTTTATAGATGGTGTAGATGATCATGAAAAAAATCATCGACAAGAACGCCAATAATGATTCGCCGTTGTGCACTGAAGCCCAGGCCACCTGGCCGGAAAGAAACAGCTCGACCAGAGACACGAAGTGGAACACCATGCCAAGGCTGGCCGCATGGAGCGCAATGCGGCTGAAAAGCTCGCTGGTGCGGGTGAGCGCAAAAAATGCGTAGATCAGCCCGACGAAATAACAAGCCAACGCGAAGCGCAACCAAAGCAGTGACATATATTAGCTAAGTATCAGAGCCGGAAGGGTTTTGTTGCAAGCGCGGATACGACTTCCCTGCCTGCCATGTCAATTCGTTCATTGCCCCAGCAACCCTGATTCCTGGTTTCACGAATTATATTCTCTATATCTGGAAGGCGACACGAAGCGGCAAGCGTCACCGCTGGTTGTGATTTGGATCACACAGAAACAAAACTACTCCAGCCCCAACTGGGAAAGCGACTCATGGAGCCAGTGCGCATCGATCGTTAGTCTGCGTCCTTTCGCCTGTACATCCTCCAATTCATCGAATGCCCGAAAAAGACGAAGTTTCGCTGCCGCGTATTGTTCAGGCTCGGTGAGCGGACGGCCATGGGCAGACGCCCATGCCGTCGCCGCTTTTGCCGGGAGAAACACGCTGACTGCGTAGGTCAGTTTCCGGTCCGACGTGATGTCAAAAACAAATTCCGTCGCTGGCGCTTCGGGGTCGTTCGCCAGCGCGGCCCGCTGGCCGACGAAATAGTATTGGTAAACGTATCCCTGCGCGCCCGCGTAGGTCTTCATGCGGCGAACAGTCTTTTCCGCGGACATGCAGACATTATGCACGCCCCGAATCGCACAAGCCATCATCGGCTAAGTTTTTTCTTTTAGTTGCCGATATTAAGCTCATATGGTTTCGTTTTGGGTTCAGTGGGCTCTGGCGGGATTAATTCTCCTCGTGCTTGGTCAGTGGCTGAGCATCTACCGAACCCGTTTAAAGTCGGCCAAGCGCGAAGAGTTGTTTCGTATCGTCACCGAAAACGCCGCCGACATGATTGCTTTGGTCGACGTAAAAGGTCGCCGGCTCTATAACAGTCCAGCTTACAAACGAATCTTGGGCTACACGGCTGCCGAGTTGGGCGAAACGTCGGCCTTCGAGCAGATTCACCCCGATGATCGCTTCAAGGTGCTCGAGGCCGCGCGCGAAGCGCGCTCCACTGGAGTCGGCAGGCAGCTCGAATATCGCATCCGCCACAAAGATGGAAGCTGGAGAGTTCTGGAATCAATCGCCCGAGCCATCCGCGACGAAAAGGGTGAAGTCGCCAAGTTGGTGATCGTCAATCGCGATGTCACGGACCGGAAGCGCGCGGAAGAGCAATTAGAGCATCATTCGTTTCACGATGCCCTCACCGGGCTTCCGAACAGGCGGCTGTTTCTAGACCGGCTGCAGCACCTGTTTGAGCGCTCGCGCCGGAACGCCGAAAGTCAATACGCCGTTCTCATGGCCGATCTCGACGACTTCAAGCGGCTCAACGACTCTCTGGGATCGGCTGCGGCCGACCGCGTGCTGATTCAAATCGGCGAACGGCTGGCCTCCTGTTTGCGAGACGAAGATACGATTTCCCGACCGAACGACGATTCTGCGTTCACGAGCGCCGTCCTTTCCAGAATGGGAGGAGA
>JASICF010000289.1 GCA_030044775.1 Candidatus Sulfotelmatobacter sp.
CGCTTCATAGAGCGGCTTGCCGTTCCACTTGTCGTTTTCGCCGATATAGATGCGCATCATCTTGGCTGTGCCTTCCCGCTTCAAAGGAAGCCCTTCCGGAGCAGGCTGTTTTTGCTTCTTTTGGGCCGGCTTTACGATCGTGGTGTCATGCATCTCGATCAAGCCGGTGCCTGCCATCGTCTGCAACTTGGGAAGCAGTTGGTCAACTTTTTCCGCACTCTCGATGAACTCAACTTTCACCGGCAATTTCATCGCTAGGTCGACCAGGCGATCCGTGTGCATTTGGTGGTCCGCGCCAAAACCAGCGATCCCGCGGGTCACGGTCGCGCCCGAGACGCCATGAAAGAACAAAAAGTCCAAAATCGCTGCGTAGGCGGAAGTGCCGTGATACTGCTGGTCCTCCGCCACGTACACACCTACCTTCTTACCTGGCCCTGGTGTCAGCACATTCTCCTCCTGGACTCAAGTTGGATGCTTGGACAGCGCCACCAGCCTGCTCCGCGTCGTGTTGTAAGAATCCCGTCTTTATTCCAGATTTTTCTCTCACGCCATCGCCCTCCCAGCCATAACGCCTCCCCATACCGCCACAAACCCAACAAGAACACTCACTGCGACATAGAGAAGTCCCAATCCGAGCTGTCCGTCTTGGATGGTGCGCAGGGTTTCGAACTCGAAGCTCGAAAATGTCGTGTAGCCTCCGATGAAGCCAATTGGAATGAGATAACGCCAGTTGGGACTCCAGTTGGTTTTCGCGGTCAATATCGCGAATACAAAACCGATCAAGAACGAACCGGTGACGTTAATCACGAGCGTTCCGTAGGGAAAGCGCGTTCCCATCTTTCCACCGATGTAGCTGCCAAGCCAGAATCGCAAAATCGATCCGAGACAGCCTCCCAGTCCGACCATCACGTATTTCAGCAAGTCGATTTTTTCCTTTCCTTTTCCCTCATGCACTCCGCCAGATAGCGGTGAAATTGCTCCATCAGTTGCTGCAGTTCCGTGGCGATTTTATTCAACTCCGCTGCCGCCTCAGGAGATATTTCTCCATAGCCGCGCATGTATCTTGGCCTCAACTCTTCGACCGCAATGTCAACAAACGTAAGGTGAGAGAGCAGGGAGCGCGAAACCGGCACATCGACGGGCGGGCGCTCGATGCCGAGTCCATCCAGCACTTGCACCAATTGGGACCGAACCCGGCCGATGTAATGCTCAATGACGTGGCCTTGTCCCGGAGTCAAGTCTGGAATGTATTGCGGAAATGCCAGCCTGGAAGTTGAAACATGCAGGGCGCTTTCCATTTCCCCCAGGAGTTGGTCGATGTGGCGGCAAGCCACACTGAGACGCCGCTCGTGGTTGGGGTTGAGCGAGTTCGATCGCTCCGTCATTGAACCGCTCCTCCCTGCATGCGGAAGTCAACGTATAGCGGCGAAATCTTGATGTGTTCCTCGGACCGGTACTTCGGATAGCTCGCCATCTCGATCATGGTGATGATCGCCCCGGGATTCCCCGCGCTGAATTCGAGCACTTTGCCCAGGAACTCGGCCAGGTTGGTTGCAGAAAGTCCTCTGCGCCTGATCACCTCGTGCGCGAACCGCTTGGCGGTCGTATGGTCGAAGTTCCGAATTGCGCATTCCTGGGAACGATCGCTGTAGAGGGGCTGAAGAAAACCGATGTCTTCCATATGACTGGAGCGTGCCACAATGCTCACCGGTGTTGATCCCCAACCAATGATCTCCCGGACAGCAGATGCAAATGCGTAAGATGGACGCTTCAAATGATCGAGCATAATCAAGTATTCGCCTTCGCGCAGGGTATCGATCACGATTCCCTTCAAAGAAACTGCCGATTTACCGGCGATCGAACCTTCGTCAGGAAGCGCCTTCCGGGCGCGCGGATCGGGCAACCGCAAAAGACTGTGAGCCAGATCACGAAAAACCATATGCGTCGTCGGTGAATCTCCGCAATAAAGAACCGACGGAAATTCCGCTAACACACTGCGAAGAAGCAGAGTCTTACCCGCTTGCGTTGGTCCGGAGAGCAAGAAAGGCCGTCTGCTAATCACCAGTTGGCGGATTCGCCGGCGCTCCTCTTCGCGACCAAAGATGAAATCCGCGGTCATATTTCCGACAGCATGATTCCGAAAGCCCGATTCGCTCCGCAAGTGATGCCCTTCCTTCGACCTCATTCCTCAGCCGGAGCAGGCCGCAGGCCGGGAGCCAACTCTCCGCTCTGATCCTTTTTCCGTGCCAGCAGGTGCTTCGGCATGAACAGGGCATTGGCGATCATGGTCGGAATTACCGCGCTGCCGATCACTGTGGCAACCAGAAACGAATACTGTGCCTGGTCAATCACACCATGATTCAAGCCAAACAACGCCGAAATCGTACCGAATGTCAAACCGGTGGACATCATGAGCGTGAAGTACAACCCCTCCTGTCGTTGATACCTGAATGTCTTCACAGTCGGGAATAATGGAATCACTTTGGAGAGCATCTTGGCAAAGAATAGCGTCACGAAAATAAGCGGAGCCGCCAGCAGAGCGGGTACGGAGACAAATGAACCTGCGCGGATGAAATAGAACGGGGTCAGCAATCCAAACGTCAAAGTCCGCAGTCTCCGTATCAAGACGTGGTCCTTGCCCACGGTGCCCGCTAAAACCATGCCAATGATGTAGGCGGGAAGCACGGCTTCGCTTCCGGACCAAACCGCGAGCCCTCCCATGGCGAACAGAAAAAATAATAAGTACTTCGCCTCAAGCTCGGAAACGCGTCCCCCGTACAGTCGAAAGAACTGCGGCGTGAGGAACGGCAGTATTGTGAATACCACCACGCTGACCCCGACGAAGATCAGGGTTTTGGTTGTGAAGGGCGAGAAGATCAGGCCAAGCGCGATGACGGTGCCCAGGTCATTGATAAAACATGCCGCCAGTACCGCCTTTCCAAAGTCGGTGACGTTGAAGCCCAACTCCAGCATGACGGCGTAGACAACGGCGACTGATGTTGTAGAGAGCGCCACGCCAGCCAGCCAGCTCGACCGACCGGTCCAGTGCAGCAAAAAATGCGCGATGGCGGTGCATCCCAGAAACGGACCGAAGAAACCGACGAGCCCAATGACAGTGGCTTCCTTCCACTTGAGGCGAAAGATCTGCGGATCAAGTTCGGCGCCGGCGAGGAAGGTAAGAACGATCGCGCCGGTGCCCGCCAGAAAGGTGATCCAGTTTGTCTTAGCGCCGAGTTCGCCGTGCACCACGAAAGCACCGATGATCAACTGAGCTACGGTGCCAACGACGATTTCGCTCAGGGCGGTCGAAATCTTGAACCAGATGGCGAGCAGCGTCGCGATAAGCGCCAGACCGACCCATACGGACGCCAAGACCCAGACATTCTCCATCAGGAACACCTCTCTGTGGCCTTGCGGAATCGTTGCCGGCGCATGACCCCGCGACAAGTTTCCGCTTGTCAGGAGTCATCAGCTGTGCCCGGCTAATTGGTGGGAACAGCGGTTTCGGTGAACTCCTTCACCGTAATCAGAATTTTAGTACAGCAAAGACGAAGGCTCAAGTCAACGGTACTTTGGCTATCACTCCATCTCCAGGTTTTTGGAATGTGAGAATCCGGGATGGCCAGCCACTTCCACTAGGCCCGAGCCGCGAGGCGGTCTGGGTCAGGCGTATCGCGGATGTGTCCGGCCTCCACATCGGCAAGCACCGCGCGGAGCCAGCGTAGGTCGAGGCGGCATTGCTCCGCCATGTGCTGCATCAAGTGGCGGCTGCCACTGGGCAGCATTGCTGTCCATTGCCTGCGCAATTGCCGGATATGCGCCAGCCGGGCATTTTGCCTGTCGATTTGGGTACGTAGAGCTTCGGCGACCAGCTTAAGGTCGGCAAGATGCAGGAAAAGCATGGGACCGTAAAGAGTCTGCCGAAGGTCGCCGACAGCGGCAAAGTGCGCGTGCAGAAGTTCTCGAAAGCGGTCGCGTCCGCGCGGAGTGATGCGATAGACCGTGCGCATGCCGCCCCGGGCCACGCGCTGGCGGGCGACCGCGGTTAACATGCCGGCTTCGGCAAGCTGGCGCACGGCGTAGTAGAGCGTGCCAACATCCACGTCCGTAAAGCATTCGATCATGGCCTGGGTCAGACGCCGTTTAATCTCGTAGGGGTGAAAATCGCCACGGTGCAGAACACCTAAAATATATAGTTCAGCTTTCATTAGTTTAATTATACTATTATAATTATATCAAAGGAGGATGTTGATGAAGCGTTTTATTCTTGCCTGCCTCGCAGGACTCTTCACCTGGGCTGTCGTCGTCACGGTGATTAACCGCGTGCTTCGCCTGAGCCTGCCGAACTACACCGCTGCCGAGCACACGCTCCAGTTCACGCTGGGCATGAAATGGGCGCGGCTTTTGATGGCTGTTGTGACCTCGCTGGCGGCTGGTGCCGTAACACGTTGGATATCTCCATCGAGCCGCTGGGTGCCGTTGGTCGTGGGCTGCGTGGTGCTGGCAATGTTCTTGCCTGCACACATCGCCCTTTGGAGCAAATTTCCCGTGTGGTATCACCTGACATTTCTCCTGACGATTATTCCGGCAGTGCTCGTGGGTGCGTGTCTGCCCCCGCAGCGGGCAGTCTAACCGCTGGCCACAAACAAAGCCGGCCAGGGATTTCTCCCTGGCCGGATGGAAGGTTGACGATTACTTCCCAGGTCAGTGGGAAAAATCGAACGCGTCAAACAAATCGCTAAGCGCCGGTCCATTAATGGGAACGTATGGGTTGCCGGGCCTCGTTACCGGGTTGGGGAAATTGTCCCGGCTGCGGAAGCTGACGGTCCCAATGTTCCAGTTCCTCTCGATGAATTTGAGGATGGAGACGTGGTCGCTATAGCCGTGGGAGATATGTCCGCCCATTGAATATTTCGAGACCACGAGCAGCGGGATACGCGTGCCGTCGCCGAAAAAGTCGAGCGGCTGAACGTACCCTGAGTCGTAGTACCCACCGCCTTCATCGAAGGTAATCAAGATCGCTGTATCGTCCCAATACGGCGAATTTTGGACCATATCGATGATCTTCTTGCAGTACAACTCGAAAACATTAAGCTTCGAAGATGCGGGGTGGCCATCGGAGTAGCCGCTGGGTTTGGTTATCGAAACCGCAGGCAGCGTTCCTTGAGCGATATCCGAGTAGAGGTTAACCACATCCTGAATGTGCGCTGCCACCTGAGCCGGATTCGACATGATGGAGCTGTCGTACTGGAACGGGTTGCAGATGTTGCAATATTCGTCTGCGTTTGCCCCATTGGTCCCGTAATTCTCCTGGTAGGGATCGGGGACGTAGTTGTTCCACTGATCGCCGTAGTATTTCCAGGAAATGCCGTTGGCGTTAAGGTCATCGCCGATATCCGGCGTTGAAGAAGGTGGGATCGTGAAAGGAGTGTTAGCGGGATTCTGGTCGACGTAGGCATTCTTGCCATTGCCGAAGTAGCCCGGGTTGTAGTTGTTCAGCAGGTAGTAGTGGCCAGGTTCACAACGCGGATCGACGCCGAGGCTCTTCAGATAGTCGACGCGCGGTCCGACGCCGGGCTGCGTGGTATCTGAGCAATCGCTATACGAGCCCCCGCCATAAACGGGTGAAACTGTATAAGGCGGCGGGTAGCCGGCATTGTAGCTCTCGCCATAGCCATCTTCGCTGTACCAGTTGTTGGTACCCGGCGCAGGATTCGGGTTTGCGATTTCATTGACCACGCCCGCATCCGGGTTGGGGTTTCCTTGATATGGAGCGGTGTATACCTCCTTGTTGTTAGGCGGTGCGGCAGGACTGCCGTTGCTGTCGCTGAACCAGATCGCGTCCCCGTGCCCGAACATGATGTGATTGGGCCCTGTGCCTCCAAGGAACGACTGGTGGAAGTTGTCGCTCAGGGTGTATTGATCGGCCAGGCTCTTGAAGTAAGGGGCATCGCCGGTCTGCACGTTGTAAAAGGCGAGGGAGGTCGATCCTTCACCCGTGGTCTGGGCATCCGGGATGGTGGGCAGGTAGTTGTAGGTGAAGCAGGGGAGATCGCCATTGTCGGAGGAGCAGAGGGGCGGCTGGGCGGTGCCGTTCGTGCCCGCTCCCACAGTAACCTCAACGTAGGAAAACAGCTGGCCATTGCAACCGGAGGGATTGTTGGAGGTCGCCTGCGACAGGCTGCAATTCAACTGCTGCGTCATCTGATAGAAGCGGTGAACCGGGCTCGCCGCATACGCGTTGTAGGGAAAGGTAGCGCTGTTGGTGATTTGGAACGGGCCGGCCTGCAGTGTCATGACGTTGTTGATGCGCGTATCAGGCGTATATTTCGTGAGGCCTGTGCCGCCGCTGGCCAAGGCAGCGCCCTGGCCTGCCGGCAATCCGACTTCTGAGACTTCAGCACACTGGGCCGGATTCAGAGTGGGTTGATTCGGGCACGGCGGGGAACTGGAAAAATAACCGTACTGGCCTGAGGGCCCTCCGACGAGGGGCGTCGGCAGAGTATTGTTGGCATATTCCTGTGTCGGCGGGCTGAGCAGGAAGGTATCGGTATCCGTGGCAAACAACTGTTGAGCCTGATTGAAATTGGGACCGGGGATCGCGTCCTTGCTGGCGTCCAACGCGATGATACCCTCCGAAAGGAGGTTATTTATGGTCTGGCCGTTTTTCGGTACGTAGGTGGCAAAAACGTGATCAAAGCTGCGGTTTTCTCCAATGATCACGATGACGTGCTTGATAGGCGTGGTGGTTGCTGCATCGCGCTGTTGTGCTGGTTTGGAAGCCGCGTTTGCGAGGGGAGCGCCGATTATAAGCTGGATCATGGCAAGACCGGCCAGTCCAATGCGCGAATAATGCGCTCCTTGTGAAGCCAGTGATTTGAGAGTCATTTCTCCTCTTCTCCTCTGTTTTTGGTTTGAGCTGTTGGTTAAGTGAACAAAAGAATGTTCACCGTTTTTCCGGAAATCCTGGGCAACAAGCAATCGTTGGTTTCAAGTTATGTTTTGGTGAAGACCAGTTCGCTGTGAACCAGACGCCAACCGCTCACGGCTCCACGCGAATCAGCCCCATCATTCCTCCGTCCTCGTGTTCTAAAAGGTGGCAATGGTAGATAAAGTCGCCCACTGTGTTTGGGTCGCGAAAGTCCATCCGCAATCTCACGCTCGGATACGCAAGCGTTTTGCCGTCGTAGAAAGGCACGTTGACGGTATCGCGAAGAAACGGTTCGTTCACCGGCATGCCCCGATAATCGATCAGCATGAAGTGCAGCTGATGAATGTGGAAAGCATGGAGTTCGCTCGACCGGTTTTCGATGATCCAATCCTCTACAGTCCCCAGCTTCGCAATGATGTTGGGGACACCTGACTTGGGATCGAACGGCTCGGGTTTTTGACCGTCGACAGTGATGTAAAACTCCGTCGCGCTGTTGGGATTATTCGGTTCGAGCAGCTTCTCCGAAAAGTAGAGTCTTCGAATTCGCGCGGGGTTAACGCTCCCCAGCCAAGGCAGTTGCGGAGAAGGGAGGGGTTGAGGCGAGAGGGCGAGTTCCGAGTGCGGGTCTGGCGCGTCTTTGGATGTAGTGATGAGCGCGATGCTACGGTTCGGATCGTTCTCACCACCCGGTCCCGTATTCACCGTCCTCGTAACCAGAAGTGCCGGCGTGTGTTCGGGAGGGGCTTTAACGATGAATTCCATTCGCGCCCCAGGAGGTATCCCGAGATGGGTTTGCCAATCCACAAAATCTGCGGGCAGCCCGTTTTGGTTGAGAGGAACTCCGTCCATCGCCACCAGGCCAAGCGGCTGGGGTGTGCGGCCGAATAGAACCTGCAAGTCGAGATAAGTGATTCCCGACGCATTCACTACGCGCCAAAGTTGTTGTTCGTTTGGTTTCATTTCGATGACGGCAGGCCGGTAATCCGGGTACGGCACGGGCACAAAATTGATCGAGAGATCCTTTGCTGGTTTGCCGAATCCCGTGCCGGTGTTGGCGGCATCCCCATCGCGGTCAAAGAGCATCTTGGGAACAACAGGCTCCCATTTTGAGGGGGGAGCGTTGGGGTTCAGCAGGTCCTGATCGCGAATAACGAATACCCTTTCCGCCAATCCGGCAATCGCCTTGTCTGCCCGCTCGATTCCTTCGACGATGATGGCGCCCGATGCGCCGCCGAGCACCTGCTCTTTTGTGAATCCGTGAATGTGCGGATGGTACCAATACAGTCCGGGCGGCTCATTTTCCGGGACCCGGAAGCGGTACTCGAATGGCGCATCGCCGGGCTGAATCGAGGTGTGGAGAACATCGTCCTGATGGCAAACCGGAGGGATCGTCAGGCCGTGGAAATGCAGATTAGTAGAATCCCGCGTCATCAAGTCGCTGGCGCACGAGCCCCCGTTCTTTTCGGCATCCATATGCATATGTTGATGGGAAGTCGGCGCCGCGTCGGGATTCAGAGGCGTCAAATCATTTTTTAAGGTTAGGACGACAAGGTCGCCGGGATTTACCCGAAGAGTCGGCGACTCTGCGCCATCTTCATCGATGTAGCAATAACGGGTAGATCCGTCGCTTTGCTTTTCGCTGCGGGCGGTTAGCTCCACTCGCAGCATGCCATCGCGGCTGCGCAACTCTTCCGGTTCGCTGACCAGGCTGCCCGGCAACGGGCGCGGGCAAACTTGTTGCGCGCTCTGCGCGTAAAGAGTCGAGCCCGCCAGAGTCAGGCATAGGCTTCCGAACACAACGAAGAGAGTCTTCGATATCAGCTGGTTTCCAAGATTCGCCATCGAATAAATGTTTGACATCTATTGCGGCCATGCGCCAGCGGCAATCAGGTCGGGCATGCGAGTCACGCAACACGGCGTGACGGCATGAATTTCCTTGCGATGGTATAAAGCAACCATCCATGTAAGGTTGTTGGCTGGGCATTACAGGAATGTAATTTTCAGATGAATTCCCCGTGAAAAAAAATCCACAGCCTGGTACTCGGTGGATGGGGCCAAAAAATGTGTAACTCGGGGTTTTTGTATGAGTGTGAATTTTTCGTTACAGAATATTCACAGCTTGCCAAACTCTGTACAGCAATTCCCGTAGAAAACTATGCCGCAGCCGAATCACCTCTACCCGGCGGGCATTTTGCGGCGCCGGGATCAATCAGGAGATCTGCTGTGCACAGACACGGACGGACTAGCATTCGGAAGGTGTTTGGCGCGCCATGCGTACCGCGGCCAAGGAACAAGTTGCTGGCGCGAACATTCTCTCCATCCGAACCGTAGCGTCGGAAAAATTCGCAGCTATCGTCGGAAGCTGGCTGTACAGGAAGCCTCGGAAGCGCTCGACGGCGATAAAATCGTTTCGAATTTCGCTGACTCTCGAAATTAACCGGCCATCTTGCCGCCGTCCACGAGTCCGGGAACCATGGTAGTGAAGGACGAGAGTGCCGGAAGTCCCGACTAGAACTTATAAATGAGAGCCAGCTCCATTTCCCTCGGCGACGTCAGCGTTTGTGTGTAATTGCCAAATGTGTTCGAGGTTTCTACTTCGTCCTGCGTCGAGTAAATATCGAATCGGGCGCTATTGGTCACGTTAAATACGCTCCAGCGGAATTGCAGGGACTGTCCTTCCACGTGCGGAATCCCCCAACTCTTGGAAAGGTTCATGTCAAACCCGAAGTAACCATCGCCGC